>NZ_JACIBU010000002.1:300000-491901 GCF_014195485.1 Modestobacter versicolor | reverse complement strand
ACGCCCTCGGCGCTGACCTCGACGCCGACGACGGGCAGGCAGCGGTCGGCCATCCCGCGCAGCGCGGCGCCGTCGACGATGGGGGAGACGCCGACCACCCGGCCCCGGGCGGCCCGGACGGCGTCCCGGATGCCGGGCACGCCGAGCACGGTGCCGATCGAGACGACCGGGTTCGACGGGGCGAGCAGCACGGCGTCGGCGGTGCCGAGCGCCTCGACCACGCCGGGCCCGGGGCGGGCGTCGTCGACACCGACCTGGACGAAGCTGTGCGCGTCCAGCGCCGCACGGTGACGGACCCACCACTCCTGGAAGTGGATCGCCCGCGGGCGCCCGGTCTCCGGGTCGGTCACCACGACGTGGGTCTCGACCCGCTGGTCGCTCATCGGCAGCAGCCGGACCCCGGGCTGCCAGCGCTCGGCGAGGGCGGCGGTGACGTCGGAGAGCGGGTAGCCGGCGTCCAGCATCCGGGTGCGGACCAGGTGCGTGGCCAGGTCGCTGTCGCCGAGACCGAACCAGGTCGGCTCGGCCCCGTAGGCGGCCAGCTCGTCCTTGACCGTCCACGTCTCGCCGCGTCGTCCCCAGCCGCGCTCGTCGTCGATCCCGTCACCCAGCGTGTACATGACCGTGTCCAGGTCGGGGCAGATCCTGAGCCCGTGCAGGGTCACGTCGTCGCCGGTGTTGACCACGGCGGTGACCTGGGCCCCGGGGGCCGCGGCCAGGACGCCGCGGAGGAACCGGGCGCCGCCGACGCCTCCGGCGAGTACGACGATGTGCACGCCACCATGGTGCCTGATCGGCAGAAGTGCACTGTGCACCCGGATCCCCGGTCGATGATCTTCACGAAACACTTCCGGCCCGATGGGCAGATGGTGTTCAGGCGGGCGGCGTGTCGAGGTGGCCTGTGACCACATCAGAACAACTTGTGACTGGTGGGGCGGCTGTGACTGCGCGTTACACCGACCCGACTTGACCTCGACTCAACGACACGCGTGTAATTCCGACGTTGTCATCAGCCGCCCGACCCGGGAGCAGCCCGGGGGCGAGGCAGCGTGACGAAGCGAGAGGGGACGCAACGTGATGGCCGAGGTGTCGTGGTTGAGCGAGTACAAGACGCAGGCAGCGGGTTCCGCGCCGGCGGCCTACGGGCAGGACGTGCTGGGCATGGCGGGCGTGTTCGACGCCGCCGTGCCGGGCGTGGACGCCGAGGACCAGGGCTGGCAGGAGCGCGCGCTGTGCGCCGAGACCGACCCCGAGGCGTTCTTCCCGGAGAAGGGCGGCTCGACCCGCGAGGCCAAGAAGATCTGCACCGGCTGCGAGGTGCGCTCCGAGTGCCTCGAGTACGCCCTCGCCAACGACGAGCGCTTCGGCATCTGGGGCGGCCTCTCCGAGCGTGAGCGCCGCCGCCTCCGTCGCCGCGCCGGCTGAGGAAGGACCCCCTTCCTCCCCACCCCTCGCAGGCTCGGGGCGGGTCCCTGGAAGGGCGCCGTTCCAGCACGTCACCGAGAGCGTCGGGCCCCGTCCCCTCCACGGGGGCCCGACCTCTCCTCCGCTCCAGGCGGCCGATGTGGTCGACTGGACGCCGTGCCCTCCCGGACCGCTGACGGCCGTGCCCGCGTGGCCGGTGAGATCCGCGCCGCAGCACCCCTCATGGCCGCACTGGCCGCCCCCGTCACCGCCCGGGGGCCGTGGCTGACCGCGGCGCTCAACGCGTCGCCCGCCGGCCCGCTCGGTCGGGTCCGCCCGCTGGCCCTGGTGGTCGAGCCGCACCCGCAGGGCGGACCGGACGCCGTGGCCCTGCTCTCCACCCGCCGTCGCGGCGTGACGACGGCGGTCACCCTGCTCGGCGCCCAGGTGGCCCCGCTGCCCGACGGCCGCCCCCAGCACCGGCTGCTCGCCCGGGACGAGGAGGCCGCCGCCCGGCTCGCCGCGGGCGTGGCCGACCTCCTCGACGACCTCCGCGGTCCGTGGACGCTCCGCCTGGCCGGCCTGCCGCTGGGCGACCCCACCGTGCGGCACCTCGCCGCGGCGCTGCCCGACTCCTCGCTCGCCACCACCCGCAGCCGCCGGTTGGTCGACGAGCTGGACACCGTGGGTGACGTGCTGCGCAGCCGGGACCCCGCCGAGCTCGAGCGCTGGCTGCCCGCGGTGCTCGACCGGGTGCCGCCCGTCCAGCGGCCGTTCCTGCGGTCCACCGCCCGGCTGCACGCCGCGATCGGCCAGCTCGAGGTCGCCGTGGTCCGCGCCGCCGCCGGTCCGGCCGCCGTCCTGCTCACCCTGGTCGACCGCCGTCCGGGCGGGGAGGACCGCTGGCCGTGGTGGGCGTCCAGCGACGTCGGCGGGCTGCGCCGCGAGCTCGGCTCGCCGTCGGTGTCGCTGACCGCCTCGGCCGGGCTCATCCGTCGCTGAGGCGGGTCAGCGGACTCGCGCAGCTGTCAGCGTGGGTTCGCGGCCAGCGTCGACTCGATGGCGGACAGCGAGGCGTCATCGAGCAACGGGCCTCCATCGGCGATGAACACCCGTTCGACGATCTCGTAGACGACGACGTCGGACTCGGCCAGGGCGTCCGCGACGGTCTGCGGGGAGTCGGCCGCCACCTCGTTGTGCAGCAAGGTGAGGTCGGCGAAGAACTGCCCGATCATAGCGGTGGACGCGTTGGTGAACGAGTCACCGAGCAGCACGGTCCGGGGCTGGAAGAGCGGCGCCCCGTTGGTCTCGTTGAGGACGCGATCCGGGCGGTCGGAGAGCTCGGACACCTCCAGGGAGTCCCGACCCACGGGTGTGACGCCGTCGCGCCGGAGCTCGACCCCCTCGACGGGGTCGTCGTGGGGGAGGCCCAACATGTCGGCCAGGTCGCCCGGTTGGCTGGTCGGGCCCGTCTCCACGAACCGGGTGCCGTCCATGAGCGCAGAGTCCAGGCGGGTGGCCAACTGCTCCGTGTAGACCGCCGCCCCGCGTGGACCCCAGTGCGTGTCCGTCGGCCGGTAGATGGGGTCGCCGGTCGCCTCCTGCGCTGCCTCGAGCGGACCGCGCAGGTCGAGGTAGCCGGTCGGCGGAGTGGCCCGGAGGGTCTCCCAGAACGCCGTCCGGCGCTCAGTGGCGCAGTCCTGGCCGAGGTAGGTGTCCGGCAGGGAGCCGGCGACCATGGTCGACTTGTCGGGGGCGACCGTGACCACGAACGTCCGCCCGGACGCCTCCACCGCGCTGCGGAGCCGATCGACCCGATGGAACACCTCGTCCAGGCTCCGGGTCGCCTGGCAGGGCTCCGCGACGTCGGGCCCGAAGTACAGCCAACCGTCCTGCCCCTCGAGGACCCGCGGGTACTGGGCAGCCGCCGGTGCTCCGTCGGTCTGGGTGGCGCTGCTGTCGCCCGACGGGATACCGGTCGCGGGGCCGCCGGGGTCCGTGCCGTACGAGGGCGCCTCACCGAACACCCGCTGGGAGAGCTCGGCGTTGAAGCGGACAGCCTGCGCGCGCAGCGGCAGGTGGTCGGTCGACCAGGTGGAGAAGGCCGGGAAGAAGTCCCAGCCCTCGGTCGGCGAGGGGAGGTCCGCCAACGGGCGGTTCTCGATGGCCTCCGGCCTCACCCCGAGCACGAAGGCAAGGGCTGGACCGAAGAAGAAGAGCAGCGCGAGGAGCGCTGCCACCGGACGACGGGGCGCTCGGTGGCGCCGGTGACCAGGGGCGGCCGCCGGGGTGGCTGTCTCGTCTCGGATGTCCTTCGACACGGCTGATCCCTAGAACTGGTAGTAGAGGAACGGGCTGAAGGTGCCGGCCGCCACCAGCACGGCCGCGTAAGGGCCGGCGAACGCCATCACCGCGAACCGGGTGGCGGATGACCTCCAGCTGCGACCGGCTTCGAGCACCCGACCCAGCACGAAGGAGCCCGGCAGCAGCACGACCAGCAGGGCCAGGAGCAGCACGACGGAGCGGGTGTTGGTCAGGGAGGCCGACACGGCGTCCGGCAGCCCGAGACCGGACGGCACGAACATCGCGTGCAGGACGTTCATCGCCTGCCCCATGCTCTCGGCGCGGAAGAACACCCAGCCGATGACCACCAGCAGGAAGGTCAGCGCCCGGCGGAACACCAATGCCGGCCCCGTGGAGGTGACCACACCCCAGCCGCTGCGCCGCTCGACGAGCATCAGGGCGCCGTGGTAGACGCCCCAGACCAGGAAGGTCCAGTTCGCGCCGTGCCAGAAGCCGGTGGCGACGAAGATGATGATGAGGTTGCGGTACGTCTTCGCGGCGCCGTGCCGGTTGCCTCCCAGCGGGATGTAGACGTAGTCGCGGAACCACCGGGACAGCGACATGTGCCAGCGGCGCCAGAAGTCGGTGATGGAGGCCGCCGAGTACGGGCGGTCGAAGTTCTCCGGCAACTTGAACCCGATCATCAGGCCTAGCCCGATGGCCATGTCCGAGTAGCCGGAGAAATCGAAGTAGAGCTGGAGGGTGTAGGCCAACGCGCCCAGCCATGCGGCGGACGTCGTCATGTCGCCGTCAGCGCTGGCGAAGGCAGCGTCGGCGACGGGAGCGATCGTGTCGGCGATCACCACCTTCTTGGCGAGCCCCCACGCGAAGCGCGGGAAGCCGAGCGCGAAGTCGTCGAGGCGGTTGCGGTCGGTGTCCGCCAGCTGGTCGGAGATCTCGTGGTAGCGGACGATTGGGCCGGCGACGAGCTGGGGGAACATGGCGATGTAGGTGACGAACTGCACCGGGCTGCGCTGGGCCCGGCGGCTCTGCCGGTAGACGTCGACCACGTAGGACAGGTGGTGGAACGTGAAGAACGAGATGCCGATCGGCAGCGCGAGCTCGATCACGGGGCTGCCGCCCAACCCCAGCGCGCTCGACAGCGCGCCCACCTGCTGCGAGGCGAAGCCCGCGTACTTCCAAATCGCCAGGATGCCCAGGTCGAAGGCGACGGCCGCCCAGAGCACGGCCCGGCGTACCCGGCGCCGGTCGGCGTAGCGGTCGGCGTCGATGAGCAGGCCGGCCGTGTAGTTGACCGCGATCGCCGACAGCAGCAGGAACGTGTACGCGCCGGCACCCCAGGTGTAGAAGAGCAGGCTCGCGATCGAGACCAGCCCGTTCCGCCAGCGCCGGGGGAGCACCCAGTACGCGACGAGGGTGGCCGGCATGAAGAACCAGAGGAACACCGGCGAGGCGAAGGACATCGAACTCCTGAAGCGCGGCGGATCGGGGCCCCGGTCTCACGACCGTAGGCCAGCGGGCGGACGGCGACCCCGTCCGGGCGGTACCGGGAGCTGGTCCGGGACCGCCGGAGCGGCTGGTATGGGCCGTCGTCATGAGGTCGGAGCCGCCCACACCGGGCTCGTGGCAGAGCCCGGCACCCGGGCCGTCAGCCGGGGAGCTGCAGCAGGTTGACGCCGCGGTCGGCGGTGGTCGGCGCGCTGTCGAGCCCGATCCGGACGACCCCGGCCGCCGGCGTGCGGCCGTCCTGCGCCGGTCCGTCGGCGGCGATCGCGGCCGTCAGCTCGTAGGCGCGGCCGGTGTAGGCCGGCGCGCTGCCGTTGGGCCGGGTGTAGGTCGGGAACAGCCCGGCCACCTCGATCCGGTCGCCGTCCCGCTCCACCCGCAGGTCCGGGCTGGCCAGGTCGGCGTACTCGGTGAGCGAACGGGCGCAGCCGGCGGCCAGCGGGTCGGCCGGTGGCTCGGCGGTCAGGCAGTTGTAGGTGGGCAGCCGCACGTGCGCCAGCGACCGGCTGCCGTCGGTGGTGACGCTGACGCTCGGGTAGGTCACGGTGAGCCCGACCGCGCGCTGCTCCAGCACGACGCCCTGGAACGCGACGCTGGCCGCCAGCCCGTCCTCGCCCAGCGGCACGGACTCGAAGGCCAGCGCCGCGGCCCCGGTCCCGCTGGCCGGGGCCGGCGCCGGCTGGGCGGCGGGGGAGGAGACCGTCGGCTGCGGCGCGGCGGAGGGTGCCGGGGTGGCCGTCACCTCGGCCGGCCGTGCCGCGGCCACCGCGCCACCGCCGGCGAGGGCGACCCCGATCGCGGCGACCAGCAGCAGCACGGCTGCGGCGACCGCGGCGGTCCCGGCCCGACCGAGGTCGGGAGCGCCGTCGCCCGGGCCGGCCCGGTGGCTCCCGGGTCCAGGGGCGGGGTCGGGTCCGGGGTCGGTCGGTGCGTCCGGGGCCTCGACGGGTGCGCTGGCGACTCGGGCGGGTGGGGTGGCCGCCACCGTCGGCGGACCTGCCGTCCAGCCGGGCGGGCGGTCGGCGAAGCCCGGCAGGTCGTCGTCCGGGAAGCGCTCCGCCGCCGACGTCGTCCCGGCTGCCGGCGGTGCTGCGGCCGGGGGCTGCGCTCGGGTCCGGGGCGCCGCGTGCTGCCGCGCCCGGCGGGCCCGGCGGACGCCCGCGACGAGGACGCCGAGCAGCAGGGCCAGCGCCAGCCCGATCAGCACACCGACGGCCAGCCAGGTGCCCAGGTGGGCGTCAGGTCCGTTGCTCATCGGCGTCCAGCATGTCAGTGCGCGCCGCGGGCACCGGGACGACGTCGCCGTCAGGAGGTGGGGTCGATTTCCTCCGGGTCGCGGCCCAGCAGCACGGCGACCTGGTCGACGACGACGTCCCGGACCAGGTCGGCGAGGTCGTCGCGATCGGCGGCGCGGATCTCCAGCGGGCGGCGGTAGACCACGATCCGGGCGGGGTGCTCGCGGCCGCCCTCGCGGTGCGCGGGCAGCACCCGGGCCAGCGGCACGCTGCCGTCCTCGAGCACGTCGGCGTCCAGCACGACCTCGTCGGGGCTGCTGTGGTCGACCCAGGGCACGTCCTCGACGGCGAACTCGACGCCGGCCAGCTCCCGCTCCCAGCGGCGCTCCAGGTCCTCGACCGCGTCGAGCACCAGGTCGTCGAACTGCTCGGCGCGGCTGCGGGAGAGCGGCACCGTCGGGGGGACCAGGCGCCCGCGCAGGCCGCGGCCGTGCCGGTCGCGGCGGGTGCGGGCAGGGAGGCGGTCCATCGCGGCTGGAGCCTACGGCCTGGCCTGCCGGGCGGTGGGCCGGTGGGCCTGCCGGGGGCGGTGGGGCACCGGTGCCGACGCGTGCGCGTTTCGGTGCGCCTCCTCCCCACGGGGCCCGCTCGCGGTTACTGTGCCAACCGTGAGGAACCGGTGGTGAGGCAGTCACGTCGCTGCTCGCGCAGCGGCTGCGCGCAACCGGCAGCGGCGACCTTGACCTACGTGTACGCGGAGTCAACGGCCGTCGTCGGCCCGTTGGCGACCTACTCCGAGCCGCACAGCTACGACCTGTGCGAGTTCCACGCCGAGCGGCTGACCGTGCCGCGCGGCTGGGAGGTCGTGCGCCACGAGATCGACACCGAGGACGCCGGCCCGACCGGCGACGACCTGCTCGCGCTGGCCGACGCGGTCCGCGAGGCGGCTCGCCCCGAGCCCCCGCGCGACCCCGCCGACGACGGCAGCGGCACCCGGCGCGGGCACCTGCGCATCCTGCCCAACCTGCCCTGAAGGACCCCGCTGCCCCCCTCCGCTCGCACGCTCGCGGCGGGCCCCTGCAGCGGGGCCGACGGGGTTCCAGGCTCGCCGATAGGGTCATGTCCGTGACAGACCTGTCGTCGATCATCAAGGCGTACGACGTCCGGGGCCTGGTCCCCGAGCAGTGGGACGAGGACGTCGCCCGGGCCATCGGTGCCGCGTTCGCCGAGTTCGTGCACGCCGAGACCGGCGCGACCGCGGTCGTCACCGCCCACGACATGCGCGACTCCTCGGTCCCCCTCTCGCGCGCCTTCGCCGAGGGCGTGCTCGCCCGCGGCGTCGACGTCGTCGAGGCCGGGCTGGGCTCCACCGACATGCTGTACTTCGCCGCCGGGTCGCTGGGCATCCCGGGCGCGATGTTCACCGCCAGCCACAACCCGGCCCAGTACAACGGCATCAAGCTCTGCCGCGCCGGTGCCGCCCCGATCGGCCAGGACTCCGGCCTGGTGCAGATCCGGGAGTGGGCCGAGCAGCTCGTCGACGGCTCGGCCGTCTTCGAGCGCACCCCCACCGGCACCGGGTCGGTGACCAGCCGGGACCTCGTCGCCGAGTACGCCGCCTACCTGCGCGGCCTGGTCGACCTCTCCGGCATCCGCCCGCTGAAGGTCGTGGTCGACGCCGGCAACGGCATGGGCGGGTTCACCGTGCCGGTGGTGCTCTCCGGGCTGCCGCTGGAGGTGGTGCCGATGTACTTCGAGCTCGACGGCTCCTTCCCCAACCACGAGGCCAACCCGCTGGACCCGGCGAACCTGGTCGACCTGCAGGCCGGGGTGCGCGAGCACGGCGCCGACATCGGGCTGGCCTTCGACGGCGACGCCGACCGCTGCTTCATCATCGACGAGCGCGGCGAGCCGGTGAGCCCCTCAGCGATCACCGGGCTGGTCGCCGTCCGCGAGCTCGCCAAGGGCACCGGGACGACGATCATCCACAACCTGATCACCTCCCGGGCGGTCCCCGAGATCGTCCGCGAGCACGGTGGGCAGCCGGTGCGCACCCGGGTCGGCCACTCGTTCATCAAGGCCGAGATGGCCCGCACCGACGCCGTCTTCGGTGGCGAGCACTCCGCGCACTACTACTTCCGCGACTTCTGGCGCGCCGACACCGGCATGCTCGCCGCGATGCACGTGCTGGCCGCGCTGGGCGAGCAGCCCCGGCCGCTGTCGGAGCTCACCGAGTCCTACGAGCGCTACGTGGCCTCCGGCGAGATCAACTCCACCGTCACCGACCAGGCCGGGCGGGTCGCCGCGGTCAAGGAGACCTACGGCCGGGTCGACGGCGTGGGCTTCGACGACCTCGACGGGCTCACCGTGTCGCTGCCGGACGGCGCGTGGTTCAACCTGAGGGCCAGCAACACCGAGCCGCTGCTGCGGCTCAACGTCGAGGCGCCCGACCGGGCGCGGATGACCGAACTGCGCGACGAGGTCCTGGAGTTGGTGCGGGCATGACCGGCAACGCGGCGAGCGACCAGACGCTGGGCATCGACCCGGCCCTGCTGGAGATCCTGGCCTGCCCGGACACCCACCACAGCCCGCTGACCCTCGACGTCGACGCCGCCGAGCTGGTCTGCCCCACCTGCCACCGGGCGTTCCCGGTGCGGGACGGCATCCCGGTGCTGCTCCTGGACGAGGCCCGGCAGCGCCCCGCATGAGCTCTCCGGAGCTCGCCGAGGAGGTCCTCGACGACCTCGAGCTGCTGCGTGCCCGCGACCCGCAGGGCCTGCTGCCGGCGGTCGCCGGTGCCGGCGCCCAGGTGCGCGAGACCGCCCGGCTGACCCGGGAGTCCGGCCTGGAGCGGGCCACCTCGGGCGGCCGGCCGCGCGGGCTGGTGGTCGTCGCCCGACGCGAGGGGGCCGTCGCCGCCTCGGTGCTGCGGGCCCTCCTCGGCTCGTCCAGCCCGGTGACGGTGGACGTCGTGCCGGGGCCGGCGCTGCCGGTGTGGATGGGGCCCACCGACATCGCGGTCGTCGCCACCCGGACCGGCGCCGGGCGCTACGCCGTCACGCCGGCCTACGAGGCGGCCCGCCGCGGCGTCGCGCTGGTCGGCATCGGCGCCGAGGACGCGCCGCTGCACGCCGCCGTCGCCAGCGCCCGGGCGCCCTACGTGCCGCTGCCGCCGTCCCGGGTGCGGCACACCACGCTGTGGTCGCTGCTCACCCCGATGCTGCTGCTCTGCGCCGACCTGGGGCTGCTGCCCGAGGGCACCGCCGACACCGAGGTCGTGGCCGCGGCGCTCGACGAGGTGGCCGCCGAGTGCGGGCCGGCCCGGGAGTCCTTCGTGAACCCGGCCAAGACGCTGGCGCTGGAGCTGCTGGATGCGTTGCCGGTCATCGTCTCCGAGGGCCCGCTGGCCGGGGCCGCCGCCGACCGGGTCGCCGACCAGCTCGCGACGCTGGCCGGGCTGCCGGTGACCGGCTTCCGGCTGCCCGACCAGCGGGTGGCGGCGCGCACCGTGCTCGCCGGCCCGCTCGCCCCCGAGGGCGGCCAGGACGACTTCTTCCGCGACCGCACCGACGACCCCGGTCGCCGGCTGCGGCTGCTGACCATCCGCGACTCCGACGCCGGTGAGCACGACGGCGCCGAGCGCGAGCCACGGTCGGCCGGTGCGGCGATGGCCGAGGTGCTGCGCGCTGCGGCCGAGCACAACGTCCCGGTCAGCGGGCTGGCCGCGCACGGCGAGCCCGAGCGGCACCCGCGGCTGGTCCAGCTGGCCCGGCAGATCGCCGTCGCCGACTTCAGCGCCGTCTACCTGGCGCTCGCGCTCGACCACGAGAGGCTCCTGCACACATGAGCGACCGCACCGTCGAGCACACCGCGCCGGCGGAGGCCGGTGGTCACGGCGGGGGCGGGCACGGTGGCGGGACGACCGCGATCCTCGCCGCCCTCGCCGCCAACCTGGGCATCGCGGCCGCGAAGTTCGTCGCCTTCCTCATCACCGGGGCCTCCTCCATGCTGGCCGAGTCGATCCACTCGGTCGCCGACTCGGGCAACCAGGGGCTGCTCCTGCTCGGCGGGCGCACCTCCCGGCGGCGGGCCACCGCCGAGCACCCGTTCGGCTTCGGCCGGGACCGCTACCTCTACGGGTTCCTGGTCGCCGTGGTGCTGTTCAGCGTGGGCGGCCTGTTCGCGATCTACGAGGGCGTGCACAAGGTCCGGGAGTCCGGCGAGGTCGAGTCCCAGCTGGTCGCGATCATCGTGCTGCTGGTCGCCATCGCGCTGGAGAGCTTCTCGCTGCGCACCGCCGTCCGGGAGACCAACGCCGTCCGCCCGCCGGGGCAGAGCTACTGGCAGTTCATCCGGCACGCCCGCGCACCCGAGCTGCCGGTCGTGCTGCTGGAGGACACCGCCGCGCTCACCGGCCTGGTGCTGGCCCTGGCGGGCGTCGGGCTGTCCGCGGCCACCGGCAACGGCGTCTACGACGGGCTGGGCACGATCGCGATCGGCCTGCTGCTGGTCGCGGTGGCCGTGGTCCTCGCCATCGAGACCAAGAGCCTGCTGATCGGCGAGTCGGCGACCCCCGACGCCCAGCGGCGCATCGTCGCCGCGCTCACCGAGGGCGGTGACGTCGCCTCGGTGATTCACATGCGCACCCAGCACCTCGGGCCGGAGGAGCTGCTGGTGGCGGCCAAGATCGAGGTGCACCACGACGACACCGCGGCCGCGGTGGCCCGGGCCATCGACGAGGCCGAGGCCCGGGTGCGGGCCGCCGTGCCGATCGCGCGGGTCATCTACCTGGAGCCCGACCTCCGGCGGCCGGGCACCGTGGAGTCCCCGACGGGCGGGCCTGCCCCGGCCGGATGAAGGGGGCTCCAGTTCCCGGGGGGTGACGCCGATCATGTGAGGGTGACGTCGACCCCGGTAGCCTCCGCCTCGATGTGGCAGCTGACGAACGCGGTCCGCCACTACCCGTGGGGCTCGCACACGGTCATCCCCGAGCTGCTCGGTGAGCCCTCCCCGGCGGAGCAGCCCTACGCCGAGCTGTGGATGGGCGCCCACCCCGACCAGCCGAGCGTGCTGTCCGACGGCCGCCCGCTGGACGCCGCCATCTCCGCCGAGCCCGACGTGCTGCTCGGGCCCTCGGTGCACGAGCGGTTCGGCGCCCGGCTGCCGTTCCTGATGAAGGTGCTCGCCGCCGACACCCCGCTGTCGCTGCAGGCGCACCCCACCACCACGCAGGCCGAGGTCGGCTTCGCCGCCGAGGAGGCCGCCGGGATCCCGCGCGACGACGCGACCCGGACCTTCAAGGACCCGTTCCACAAGCCGGAGATCCTCTGCGCCCTCACCCCGGTCGAGGCGCTGTGCGGCTTCCGGCCGGTGGAGGAGTCGCTGCACTGCCTGGCGAAGCTGCAGCTGCCCGAGCTGATGCCCACGATCGCGGCGCTGGCCCGCGGGGGGCTGCGCGCGGCGATCCCGCAGCTGCTGGCGCTCTCCGCCCGGCGGCGGGAGTCGCTGGTGCGCGCCGTCGCCGAGCGGGCGGCCGGCTTCGTCGCCGCGCACGACCCGGAGTTCATCAACACCTACCGCTGGGCGGCCTCCCTCGCCGAGACCTACCCCGGTGACCCGGGCGTGGTGATCTCGCTGATGTGCAACCACCTGCGGCTCGCGCCCGGCGAGGCGGTGTTCCTGCCCGCCGGGAACCTGCACGCCTACCTGTGCGGGGCCGGCATCGAGGTGATGGCCAGCTCGGACAACGTGCTGCGCGGCGGCCTGACCAACAAGCACGTCGACCTCGCCGCCCTCATCGAGGTGCTCGACTTCACCGACGGCAAGGTGCCGGTGCTCCACCCGGTGCTGGGCCCCGGCGGGCTGCGCTACCCGGTGCCGGTCGACGACTTCGACCTGACCCGCTGCCAGGTCGACGTCGACCCCGGGGTGCTGACCACCGGCGGCCCGCAGGTGCTGCTGTGCACCGAGGGCGCCGCCGTGCTGGCCACCACCGACGGCGAGCTGGTGCTGCAGCGCGGCGAGTCGGCGTTCGTGCCGGCCGGGCGGCCGGTCACCGCGCGCGGCCCGGCCGTGCTGTACCGCGCCACCACCTCCCTCCGCTGACGCCCGGTCCGCACCACCCGCCGCGCTGAGCCGGGGCGCCGGCGGTGCGGGTTACCCTGGGAGACGGCACGAGCCCCGCCGAAGCCTCGGCATGCTCGCTCAGCACTCAGCGACCGACAGCGCCCGCCCACCCGGGGCCGGGCCGGACACTGGAGCGACATGACCGCCAGCACTGGCACCCGCGTACTGACCGACGGCGACTTCAAGGTCGCCGACCTCTCCCTCGCCGGCTTCGGCCGCAAGGAGATGAGCCTCGCCGAGCACGAGATGCCCGGCCTGATGGCCCTCCGCGAGGAGTACGGCGACGAGCAGCCGCTGGCCGGCGCCCGCATCGCCGGCTCGCTGCACATGACCATCCAGACCGCGGTGCTCATCGAGACGCTGACCGCGCTCGGTGCCGACGTCCGCTGGGTGAGCTGCAACATCTTCTCCACCCAGGACCACGCCGCCGCGGCGATCGTCGTCGGCGACGGCACCCCCGAGCAGCCCGCCGGCGTCCCGGTCTTCGCCTGGAAGGGCGAGACGCTGGAGGAGTACTGGTGGTGCACCCAGCGCCTGTTCGAGTTCACCGACGCCGACGGCACCGTGGTCGGCCCGAACATGCTGCTGGACGACGGCGGCGACGCGACCCTGCTGGTCCACCTGGGCACCCGCTTCGAGTCCGAGGGCGCCGTGCCGGACACCACCGACGCCGACTCCGAGGAGTACGGCGTGATCCTCGACGTGCTGCGCCGCAGCCTGGCCGAGGACGACCAGCGCTGGACCCGGATCGGCAAGGAGATCAAGGGCGTCACCGAGGAGACCACCACCGGTGTCCTGCGGCTCTACGAGCTCGCCCGCGACGGCCGGCTGCTCTTCCCGGCGATCAACGTCAACGACTCGGTCACCAAGAGCAAGTTCGACAACCTCTACGGCTGCCGGCACTCGCTGATCGACGGCCTCAACCGGGCCACCGACGTGATGATCGGCGGCAAGGTCGCGGTCGTCTGCGGCTACGGCGACGTCGGCAAGGGCTGCGCGGAGTCGCTGCGCGGCCAGGGCGCCCGGGTCATCGTCACCGAGATCGACCCGATCAACGCCCTGCAGGCCGCCATGCACGGCTACGAGGTGACCACGCTGGACGAGGTCATCGGCAAGGCCGACATCGTCATCACCACGACCGGCAACAAGGACATCATCTCGGCCGAGCAGCTGGGCCAGACCAAGCACCAGGCGATCATCGGCAACATCGGCCACTTCGACAACGAGATCGACATGGCCGGCCTGGCCCGCACCCCGGGCATCACCAAGACCAACATCAAGCCGCAGGTCGACGAGTGGCGGTTCGCCGACGGCCACACGATCATCGTGCTCTCCGAGGGCCGGCTGCTGAACCTGGGCAACGCCACCGGGCACCCGAGCTTCGTGATGAGCGCGTCGTTCTCCAACCAGACGCTGGCCCAGATCGAGCTGTGGAACAACCGGGCGGCCTACGAGGGCAAGACCCCCGGCGTCACCGTCCTGCCGAAGAAGCTCGACGAGCACGTCGCCCGGCTGCACCTCGACGCGCTGGGCGTCAAGCTCACCACGCTGACCAAGGTGCAGGCCGACTACCTCGGCGTCCCGGTCGAGGGCCCGTACAAGAGCGACCACTACCGCTACTGAAAGGACCTGGCCGCCCCCCGCGACACGCTCCGCGCGCCGCGGGACCCTGCGGCCAGGCCGTTCCAGCAGCTCACCTCCGCCCCGCCCGGGGGATTCCCCGGGCGGGGCGGACCGTGATCTCGCTGTGATCGCGCACAATGGCGGCGTGCCACCTTCCGCACCCAGTCAGGGCGCCAACCGCGGCCGTGTCCTCGTCGTCGACGACGACGCCGCTCTCGCCGAGATGCTCGGCATCGTGCTGCGCCGGGAGGGCTACGAACCGGCGTTCGTCTCCGACGGCGCCCGGGCGGTTGCGACGTTCCAGCAGCTCCGACCCGACCTGGTGCTGCTCGACCTGATGCTGCCCGGCCGCAACGGCCTGCAGATCTGCGCCGACATCCGCACCCAGTCGACCGTGCCGATCGTGATGCTCACCGCCAAGGGCGACACGATCGACATCGTGCAGGGCCTGGAGGCCGGCGCCGACGACTACGTCACCAAGCCGTTCAAGCCCGTCGAGCTCGTCGCGCGGGTCCGCGCGCAGCTGCGCCGCGGGGAGAACGGCCAGGCCGAGAGCCTGGCGATCGGCGACGTGCAGATCGACGTCCCGGCGCACCAGGTCACCCGCGACGGCGTCCCGATCGCGCTGACCCCGCTGGAGTTCGACCTGCTGGTCGCGCTGGCCCGCAAGCCGCGGCAGGTCTTCACCCGCGAGCTGCTGCTCGAGCAGGTCTGGGGCTACCGGCACGCCGCCGACACCCGCCTGGTGAACGTGCACGTCCAGCGGCTGCGGGCCAAGGTCGAGCGCGACCCGGAGAAGCCCGAGGTCGTGCTGACGGTGCGCGGCGTGGGCTACAAGGCGGGTCCACCGTGACCTGGGGTCCCTTGCGGCCGTGAGCACCACCACGGGCCCCCCGGCGGTCGACCAGGCCGGCGACGTCCCGGCGGCCCCGGCCCCACCCGACCGCGCGGCGCGCCCCCGGCGCACCGTGGCGCAGCTGCGCGCCGGTGCCGGCCGGCGGCTGACCCGCACCCGGCGACGGACGGTCGTGCGCACCGCGCGGCTGGTCCGGCGGGCGGTGCACGCCTGGCGGGCCTCGCTGCAGCTGCGCGTCGGCGCGATCACGATGCTCGTCGCCGGTGTCCTGGTGGTCATCGTCAGCCTCGTGCTGTTCCGGCAGATCAGCGACCAGCTGCTGGGCGCCAAGCGGCAGGCCGCCGTCGACCAGTCGCTGTCCGGCGTGCAGTACGCCCAGACCGAGGTGGGCGGGATCGCCACCGGCGACTCGGCGAGCGTGCGCAGCACGCTGTCCCGCACGGTGGAGAACCTGCGGTCGCGCGGTGGCGCGGCCGGCGACTTCGACGTCGTGATGGTCTACCTCTCCGGCGACGCCCCGCGGCCGGCGGCCAGCCGGCCGGACATCTACCCGGCGATCCCCGACGACCTCCGGGCCGAGGTCGCCGGTGGCGCGCAGGCCTACCGGTACGCCCCGGTGCCCGACCGGGACGGCGACCCGGTGCCCACCCTGCTGGTGGGTGCGCCGGTGCCCACCGACGGGCAGGGCGGCGACCGGGTGGAGGTCTACTTCGCCTTCCCGCTGGACCAGGAGCAGGAGAGCCTGGAGGGGATCCGCAGCACCGTCGTCATCACCTGCGCCGTGCTCACCCTCTTCGTCGCCGGCATCGGGGTGCTGGTGACCCGGCTGGTGGTCGACCCGGTGCGCCGCGCGGCCGGCAGCGCCCAGCGGCTGGCCGAGGGGCACCTGGAGGAGCGGCTGGTGGTCCGCGGCGAGGACGACCTCGCCCGGCTGGCCACCAGCTTCAACGCGATGGCCGACAGCCTGCAGCGGCAGATCACCCAGCTGGAAGGGCTCTCGCAGCTGCAGCAGCGGTTCACCTCCGACGTCTCGCACGAGCTGCGCACCCCGCTGACCACGGTGCAGATGGCCGCGGCGGTGCTGCACGAGGCGCGCGAGGACTTCGACCCGGCGGTCGCCCGCTCCGCCGAGCTGCTCCGGGCCGAGCTGGACCGCTTCGAGATGCTGCTGTCGGACCTGCTGGAGATCAGCCGTTACGACGCCGGCGCGGCGGTGCTGGAGGCCGAGCCGCAGGACCTGGTGCCGCTCGTGGGCCGGGTCGCGGAGGGGATGAGCGCGCTGGCCGCCCGGCACGACTGCGAGCTGCAGGTCGCCGTCCCGCCCGTCCCGGTCATCGCCGAGGTCGACGGCCGGCGGGTCGAGCGGGTGCTGCGCAACCTCGTCGGCAACGCCATCGAGCACGGCACCGGGAAGCCGGTCGAGATCACCCTGGCCGCCTCGGCCACCGCGGTCGCGATCACCGTGCGCGACCACGGCATCGGGCTCACCTCCGCCGACGCCCAGCACGTCTTCGACCGGTTCTGGCGGGCCGACCCGGCGCGGGTGCGCAGCGTCGGCGGCAGCGGACTGGGCCTGTCGATCAGCCTGGAGGACGCCCGCCTGCACGGTGGCTGGCTGCAGGTGTGGGGCCTGCCCGGGCAGGGGGCGCAGTTCCGGCTGACCGTGCCGATGACGGCAGGCGGGGAGCTGACCAGCTCGCCGCTGCCGCTGCGGCCGCCCTTCCTGCGCCCGCCGCGGGACCGCGCGTGACCCGGCTGCGGCGGACGGCGGTGGCCGCCGTCCTCGGTGCCCTGCTGGCCGGCTGCAGCACGGTGCCCAGCGCCTCCCCGACGATCCAGATCACCCAGGTCGCCCAGCCCACCGACGTCGCGGTCGGCGTCGAGCCGCTGACCCCGGAGGCCGGCGCGACGCCGGAGGAGGTGGTGCGCGGGTTCATCGACGCCAGCGCCAGCGTGGTGCGCAACCACCCGGTGGCCCGGCAGTACCTCGCCGAGGGCGTCGCCACGAGCTGGAACGACAGCGACGTCGTCACGGTGATCAGCCAGGACTACGCCGCCGTCCAGCTGGAGTCGGGCACCGTGCAGGTCACCGGGACGCTGGTCGGCTCCCTCGACGACCGCGGGGTGTTCACCGTCGGCACCGGCTCGGTCTACACCCGCACCTTCACCGTCACCGACGAGTCCGGCGAGTGGCGGATCACCGACCCGCCCGACGGGCTGCTCCTGCTGCAGCCGGACTTCACGCGCACCTACGACCAGCTCAACGCCTACTTCCTGGACCCCACCGGCACCCGCGTCGTCCCCGACCCGCGCTACCTGGTCAGCGGCGAGGCCCAGTCGACCGCGCTGGTCGACAAGCTGCTGGCCGGTGCGGCGCCGCTGATCGCGGCCGGGGTGACCAACCCGCTGGCCGGCGCCCGGCTGCGCAGCACCGTCAGCGTCTCGGGCACCACCGCGACGGTCGACCTGAGCTGGCCCGGCGAGGTCGCCGACGGCACCGTCGAGGCCGCGGCCGCCCAGCTGACCTGGTCGCTGGTCCAGCAGCAGCTGGGGCTGCAGTCGGTGCGCGTGCTCCGCGACGGCCAGGAGCTGGGGCTGCCCGGGCTGCCCGACCGGCTGACCACCGACGACTGGGCGGCGCTCGACCCGGACCTGGCGCCGGCCGGCGCCGTCGGGCACTACCTGGAGGGCGGCGCCCTGCGGCTGGCCACCGACGGCACCGCGGCGCCGGGCCCGGCCGGGGCCGGCAGCTACCAGCTCGCCTCGGCCGCGGTGTCGGTCGACGCGGGCACCAGCGAGCTCGGGCTCACCGCGGGGGTGTCGACGACGCTGTCGCCGTCCGGTGCGCCGGCCACGCTCTTCGCCGGACCCTACGGCGGCGAGCTGGCCCCGGTCCTCACCGGCGACAGCTTCACCGAGCCCACCACCGCCGGCACCCGCTCGGAGGTGTGGACGGTGCGCAACGGCAGCGAGGTGGTCCGGCAGCCGGCGGGCAGCACGCCGCAGACCGTCAGCGCCACGACGCTGCCCGGGCTGGGCCGGGCCACGGCCTTCCAGCTGTCGCCGGACGGCGTCCGCGCGGCCGTCGTCGTGCAGGGCACCTCGGGCGGTCAGCTCTACATCGGCACCGTCGTGCGCGACGAGGACACCGTGAGCGTCCGGGACCTGCGCTCGATCGCCCCCAGCGTCCGCCAGGTCACCGACGTGGCCTGGCGCAACGCCGGGCTGCTGATGTTCCTGGCGGCCGACCCGAGCACCGGCCGGACGGTGCCGTACACGGTCGGCGTCGACGGCTGGGAGCTGCAGGAGACCACCGCGTCCGGCCTGCCGGACCAGCCGACCGCGCTGGCCGCGGCGCCGGGGCGGCAGCCGCTGGTCAGCGCGCAGGGCACCATGTGGCAGCTGGCCGGCGGCAACTGGGTGACCCTCGTCCGCGGTCAGCAGCCGCGGCCCGGCGGGGCGCCGTTCTACCCGATGTGAGGCCCGCGGCGCCGGCCGCCGTCCCCAGCCGCGCCGCCGTCCCCAGCCACCACCCGGACCACCCGCGCGGCGCCGGCCGACCGGCAGGGTGGACGGCGTGCGGGTGCTGCTGGCCGGTGGCCGGGCGCTGGCCGACCTGGTGCTGCCGCGCACCTGCGCCGGCTGCGCGGTGCCCGGCGCCGTCCTCTGCCGCCGCTGCGCGCTGCTGCTGACCCGGCCCCGGCTGGCCCAGCCGCGCCGGCACCCGCCGGGCTTCCCGCCGACGGTCGCCGCCGGCGGCTACGCCGGGCCGGTGCGCCCGGCGGTGCTGGCGTTCAAGGAGCACGGCCGGGCCGAGCTGGCCGCGCCGCTGGGGACGGCGCTGGCGCTGGCCGCCGCCGCGGTGCTCACCGGTGCGCCGCCCGGTGCCGGCCCGGTGCTGCTCGTTCCGGTGCCCAGCTCGGCCGCGGCGGTGCGGCGTCGCGGCCGGGACCACGTGCGCGAGCTCGCGGAGGCGGCGGCAGCCGAGCTGCGGGCCGCCGGCGTCCCCGCCCGGACGGCGCAGCTGCTGGGCCGGGCGCCCGGGCGCCGGGTCCGCGACTCGGCGGGGCTGGACGCCGCGCAGCGGCGGGCGAACCTGGCCGGCCGGTTCCGGGCGCTGCCCCCGCGGGCCGGGCTGCCGCCGGGGTGCCGGCTGGTGCTGGTCGACGACGTGGTCACCAGCGGGGCGACGCTGACCGAGGCGGCCCGGGCGCTGCGCGACACGCCGACCCGGCGGGCGGACACGCCGGTGCTGGCCGCGGTCGTCGCAGCGACCCCGCGACGGGCCCGGGCAGCGGGAACGCCCGTCCCAGCAGGGGCCTTCACGGTGCGTGGCTGAACTCCGGCCGAACGCACAGCGTCGTTCCGGTGTCGGGACCCGGGGAAGGCGTCTAGCGTCGGGGTGATCACAGCCCGCTCAACCGGGAGGTCTCATGGAGATCGTGGTCCGAGGTCGGAACGTCGAGGTGCCCGAGCACTTCCGCACCCATGTGGAAGACAAGGTCGGCCAGCTCGAACGATTCGACGGCAAGGTCATCCGCATCGACGTCGAGCTCTTGCACGAGAAGAACCCCCGTCAGGCGGCCAACTGCCAGCGCGTGGAGATCACGCTGCGCGGCAAGGGCCCGGTGGCGCGCGCGGAGGCCTGCGCCCCCGACTTCTACGCCGCGCTGGAACTCGCGGCCGGGAAGCTGGAGAACCGGATGCGGCGGGCGAACGACCGCCGCCGCGTCCACCACGGCCGGCGGACGCCACCCAGCGTGCGCGTCGACGCCGTGCCGGTCGATGCGGTGGCGGTCGACCAGCCGGTCGGTCAGCTGCTCACCGACGACGCGCCGATCGGGGTCAGCAGCGCCCCGGAACCCGCGCTCGACGGTGACACCGGGGCCACCGACGCCCCGCTCGTCACCGACCTGGACGAGCACCTGCCCGGGCGGATCGTCCGCGAGAAGGTGCACCCGGCCACCCCGATGCACGTCGACCAGGCCCTCTACGAGATGGAGCTGGTCGGCCACGACTTCTTCATGTTCCTCTGCGCCGACACCGGCCAGCCGTCGGTCGTCTACCGACGGCACGCCTTCGACTACGGCCTGATCCGCCTCGGCACCCCGGTCGATCCCGGGGACGGGGCCGCCTCGGCCGCTGCCATCGCGATGGCCGGCGCCGCAGGGGAGCGACAGCCCGCGACCGTCTGACCGGTCGCCTGAGGCACGTCCGGCGAGCCGCCCTCCGCACCCGCGGAGGGCGGCTCGCCGCCGTTCAGTCGCTGCCGTTCAGTCGCCGGGGATGCGCGAGAACAGCGCCGCGTCCCCGCGGCTGCCGTCCCGGTAGTGCAGGTAGGAGCGCAGCACGCCCTCCTGGGTGAAGCCGGCCTTGCGGGCCACGTGCTGCGAGCCGGTGTTCAGCACGTCGGCCACCAGGTAGACCCGCGGGGCGCCCAGCCCGATCGCCCACTCCGCCAGCGCGTGCGCCGCCTCGGCCGCGTAGCCGGAGCCGCGGGCCTCCGGCGCGATCCAGTAGCCGACCTCCGGGCCCAGCGGGTGCTGGCCGATCCGGTGCACCCCGCTCGCGCCGACCAGCACGCCGTCGGCCTCGATCGCCACGGTCAGGCCGGTGCCCTCCCGGCGCGCGGCGGGTGCCTCCCCGGTGACGAACGCCTCGGCGTCCGCCCGGGTGTAGGGCACCGCGATCGAGGAGATCCAGCGGGCGATGTCCGGGCTCTGGCAGGCGGCGTGCACCGCGTCGACGTCGTCCTCGCGGAAGGGCCGCAGCACCAGCCGCGGGGTGCGCACCACCTCGGTGGTCAGGTCGGTGCCGCTCAGGTCCATGCCGGTCACTGCGCCTCCTGCTCGGGGGCCCGCCAGCGTTCCGCGTTGCCCAGCACCCGGTCCACCGAGATCTCCAGCACGACCCGGGCCGGGTTGACCCGCGGCTCCTGGTACCGGACGGCGTAGCGGGCCTCGGCGTCGGCGATCGAGGCGGGGTCGTCGCGCACCACCGCGGTGCCCTCCAGCGTCGTCCACACCTTGCCGTCGACCTGGCAGACCGCGACCCGCGACTGCCCGGCCCGCACGTGCCGGGCCTTGGCCGAGGTGCCGGAGGTGATCACCCGGGCGGTGCCGGTGGCGGCGTCGAACGTGACGCCCACGGGGACGACGTGCGGGCTGCCGTCGGCGCGCAGGGTGGTCAGCGTGGCCAGGTGGCGCTCGGTCAGGAAGGTGACCAGACCGGGGCCGAACACGGGTGCGGTGGGGGAGGACACGTCCACGGACGGTACGGAGCGCCCGATCCGGGTAGGTGCTCCGGCCGCGCCGGGACCGCTTCCCAGCTCGGCCGCCTACGCTGGGGTCGTGGTGTTCAACAAGATCCTGCGTGCCGGCGAGGGCAAGATCGTCCGACGGCTGTCCAAGATCGCCGAAGCGGTCGAGGCCCTCGAGCCCGACGTGACCGATCTGACCGACGCCGAGCTGCGCGCGAAGACCGACGAGTTCAAGGCGCGGTACGGCGACGGGGAGTCCCTCGACCTGCTGCTGCCCGAGGCGTTCGCCGTGGTCCGCGAGGCGGCCACCCGCACCCTGGGCCAGCGGCACTACCGCGTGCAGATCATGGGTGGCGCGGCGCTGCACCTCGGCAACATCGCCGAGATGAAGACCGGTGAGGGCAAGACCCTGACCGGTGTGCTGCCGGCCTACCTCAACGCGCTGTCCGGCGACGGCGTGCACGTGGTCACCACCAACGACTACCTCGCCCAGCGCGACGCCGAGTGGATGGGCCGGGTGCAGCGCTTCCTGGGGCTGTCGATCGGCACGATCGTCTCCGGCCAGCAGCCCGCCGTCCGGCGCGAGCAGTACGCCGCCGACATCACCCACGGCACGAACAACGAGTTCGGCTTCGACTACCTGCGCGACAACATGGCGTGGAGCAAGAACGACCTGGTGCAGCGCGGGCACGCGTTCGCCATCGTCGACGAGGTCGACTCGATCCTCATCGACGAGGCCCGCACCCCGCTGATCATCAGCGGCCCGGCCGAGACCAGCGCCAAGTGGTACGGCGAGTTCGCCCGGATCGCCCCGCTGCTCAAGCGCGACCGGCACTACGAGGTCGAGGAGTCCAAGCGCACGGTCGCGATCACCGAGGAGGGCGTCGAGTTCGTCGAGGACCAGCTCGGCATCGACAACCTCTACGAGGCGGTCAACACCCCGCTGATCGGCTACCTGAACAACGCCCTCAAGGCCAAGGAGCTGTTCAAGAAGGACCAGCAGTACATCGTCAGCAACGGCGAGGTGCTCATCGTCGACGAGTTCACCGGCCGCGTGCTGGCCGGGCGCCGCTACAACGAGGGCATGCACCAGGCCATCGAGGCCAAGGAGAAGGTGCAGATCAAGGACGAGAACCAGACCCTCGCCACGATCACCCTGCAGAACTACTTCCGGCTCTACGAGAAGCTGTCGGGGATGACCGGTACGGCCCAGACCGAGGCCGCCGAGCTCTCCCAGACCTACTCCCTCGGCGTCGTCCCGATCCCGACGAACCGGCCGATGGTCCGCGAGGACCGCGCCGACGTCATCTACAAGACGGAGAAGGCGAAGTTCGACGCCGTCGTCGAGGACATCGCCGAGCGGCACGAGGCCGGGCAGCCGGTGCTGGTGGGCACCGCGAGCGTCGAGAAGTCCGAGGTGCTGAGCAAGTACCTGCTCAAGCGCGGCATCCCGCACGAGGTGCTGAACGCCAAGAACCACGCCCGTGAGGCCGCGATCATCGCGATGGCCGGGCGGCTGGGCGGCGTCACGGTGGCGACCAACATGGCCGGCCGCGGTACCGACATCCAGCTCGGTGGCAACGCGGAGTTCATCGCCGACGAGCAGCTGCGGGCCAAGGGCCTCTCGCCGGCGGAGACGCCGGAGGAGTACGAGGCGGCCTGGGACGACGCGCTGGCCGCGGCCAAGCAGCAGGTCAAGGCCGAGCACGACCAGGTGACCGAGGCCGGGGGCCTGTACGTGCTGGGCACCGAGCGGCACGAGAGCCGGCGCATCGACAACCAGCTCCGCGGTCGCTCCGGCCGGCAGGGCGACCCGGGTGAGTCGCGCTTCTACCTGTCGCTGGGCGACGACCTGATGCGCCGCTTCAACGGCCCGATGCTCGAGTCGATGATGACCACCCTGCGGGTGCCCGACGACCAGCCGATCGAGTCCAAGATGGTCAGCCGGGCGATCCGCTCGGCGCAGACCCAGGTCGAGCAGCAGAACTTCGAGATCCGCAAGGACGTCCTGAAGTACGACGAGGTGCTCAACCGGCAGCGCACCGTCATCTACGACGAGCGCCGCAAGGTGCTCGACGGCGAGGACCTGCACGTGCAGGTCCAGGGCATGGTGGACGACGTCGTCAGCGCCTACGTCAACGGCGCGACCGAGACCGGGTACGCCGAGGACTGGGACCTCGACCAGCTGTGGACCGGGCTCAAGGCGCTCTACCCGGTGGGCCTGGACCAGCAGGAGATGCTCGACCGGGTGGCCGACGGCGACCAGTCGGCGCTGACCGCGGACGTGCTCAAGGAGGAGCTGCTCGCCGACGTGCACGCCGCCTACGAGACCCGCGAGGAGACGCTGGGCGCCGAGGTCATGCGCGAGCTGGAGCGCCGGGTGCTGCTCAGCGTGCTCGACCGCAAGTGGCGCGAGCACCTCTACGAGATGGACTACCTGCGGGCCGGCATCCACCTGCGTGCGATGGCCAACCGCGACCCGGTCGTGGAGTACCAGCGCGAGGGCTACGACATGTTCAACGCGATGCTCGACGGCATCAAGGAGGAGTCCGTCGGCTTCCTGTTCAACCTCGAGGTGAAGACCAAGGAGCAGCAGGCCGCGGAGGCCGCCGAGAAGCAGGCCGCCGCCGAGGCCGAGGCGCTCGCCCGCGCCCAGGCCGGCACGGAGGCGGTGCTGGCCCGCCAGGCCGCGGCCCAGGCCGCCCAGGCGGCCGCCGCTGCTCCGGCGGTGACCCCGGAGGTCAGCCCGCCGGCTGCTCCGGCGTCCAACGGCAACGGGTCGGCTGCACCGGCTGCCGCTCCGGCTGCTGCGCCCGCGTCGACCGGCAACGGGACGACGGGCTCGGCCCGGCGCACCCGCAAGGCCACCCCGGCCGCCGCGACCGCCGCTGCCCCGGCGGAGGCGCCGGCGTCCACGGGCACCGGGACCGGGCCGGAGCTCGCGGTCAAGGGGCTGGAGGCACCCAAGCCGGCGGCGCTGACCTACAGCGCCCCGAGCCTGGACGCCTCGGCGAAGGACGGCGGCCGGGCGAAGGCGGCCAAGTCGGCGACCATCACCGGCACCAAGGAGACCCCGCGCAACGCCCCGTGCCCCTGCGGCTCGGGCAAGAAGTACAAGCAGTGCCACGGCGCCGCCGGCGCGTGAACAAGGACCCCGTCCCTCTCACCCCTCGCAAGCTCGGGGCGAGCCTCCGGACGGGGCCGTGACGAGCAACGACGTGGAGGACGCCCCGTCGGCCAGCTGGCCGGCGGGGCGTCCTGCTGTCCGGGCTGCGATCAGCCGATCTGCAGGGCGGTGCACCTCCAGCGGCCGTCGATGCCCTCCAGCCGCGCGGCGACGGCGTGGGCTCGGCCACCGCGACGCGCCACCGCGCTGACCTCGGCGACGCCGTCCACCGGCTCGCACACCCGCACCGAGCTGATCAGCAGCGGAGCGGTGCCGGTGGTGCACCAGCCCGGGCGACGACGCTCGCTGAGCGCCGTGAACAGCGCCGGGCTGACCAGCGGCTGCAACTGGCCGACCGGCCGGCGCCCGGCGAAGGCCTCCAGCGTCACGGTGACCAGCCGCCGTCCCACCGCCTGCGGGTCGGGCAGCTCGGCGCGCCGGGACCAGGTCGGCCCGAAGTCGGCGGCGTCCCCGGCGGCGACCGGCAGGTCGCGGCGGGGGCGCGGGCCCGGAGGCGGCACCGGGCGACGGGTGCGCCGCCCGGGCACCAGCAGGCGCACGGCCTCGCGCTCGTCCGCCAGCGGCGGCCCCGGGGTCGGGACGACGACCAGGTGCAACCGCGGACGCGGTGGCGCAGGTGCCGGCGCCGACGGTGCGAGCGCGGGGTGGGTGGACGTGGTCATGCGAGCTCTCCTCGGCGGTGCCGGACGGCAGGTGGGGACGGGGGCGGGTCGGTGCGTCAGCCGGGTGGCCGGAGCACCTGACCGGGCAGCAGGAGGTCGGGGTCGGGCCCGATGACGTCGGCGTTGGCCTGCCACCACGCCTGCACGGCCCGGTGGACGTCGGCGTCGCCGACCGGCGCGGCCGGCCCGGTCCGGTGCAGCCACGCGGCGGCGATGTCCCAGAGGCAGTCGCCGCGCACGACGACGTGGTCCCCGGGTGCCGGCCCGGGCCAGTCCGGGACGCCCGGCCAGTCCGGCACCGCGTCCGCGGACGCGGGGCTCGGCCAGTCGACGGGGAGCGCTGGTGCGGGCTCCCCGAGCTCTCCGCCGGCAGCGGCGGTCACCGTGGCGACCACCGGCGGGCCGGGCGGCGGCAGCAGGGACGGTGCGGCTGCCGCCAGCCCCAGGCCGAGCGCCAGGGCGGCGGCCCGGCGGGCCCCGGCCGGCAGCACCGCGCCGAGCAGCAGGCCGGCCAGCCGCCCGCCCCACCCGGGTGCCGTCGAGGCCACCGTGAGCAGCAGGCCCAGCGCGCCCCAGGCCCAGCACAGCCAGGCCAGGACCGGGACGACGACGAGCAGCAGGGCGTCGGCGCCCGCCCGGTCGACCAGCCCCTGCGGGTCGGTCGCCGCCGCCCGCAGCTCGGGCAGCGCGGGACCCAGCGCCCAGAGCAGCCAGGCCACGGCGGACATCACGACCGTCGTCCCGGCCCAGCGTCGCAGCGACATGCCCCACCTCCTGTCGCCTGACGAAACACCATCAACGCAAGCAAACGCAACCAAATGCATGGATCTGTGGACGGGATAGCCTGCCGCCATGCGCTGGGAGCAGCTGTTCGCCGACCTCGAGGCCCAGGTGGCCGAGCAGGAGGCCGCCGCGGAGCAGGCCGAGGAGCCCTCCCGGGCGCGCGCCGAGTTCGGGCGGGTGCTCCTGGCCGACCGGCTGCGGGGTGCGGTGGGGCAGCAGCTGTCGGTGCGCTGCCGGGGGGCGGGTGAGCTGGCCGGGCGGCTCGTCGACGTGGGGGTGGACTGGCTGCTGCTGGTCGACGGTCAGGCGCGGGAGTTGCTGCTGGCGGCGGAGGCGGTGACGGCCGTGGGCGGGCTGGGCACGGTCACCGCGCCGGCGTCGGAGGCCGGGGAGGTGGCCCGGCGGCTGGACCTCCGCCGGGCACTGCGCGGGCTCGCCCGCGACCGGGCCGCGGTCAGCTGCCTGCTCGTCGACGGCGGCGTGCTGACCGGCACCCTCGACCGGGTGGGCGCGGACTTCGTCGAGCTGGCCGAGCACCCGCTGGACCAGCCCCGCCGACGGGGCGCGGTGCAGGCGGTGCGGGCACTACCGCTGCGGGCGGTCGTCGCCGTCCGGACGTCGTCGCCGGCGGTCGGCTGACCGCCCGGGTCGGTCAGCTGGGGGAGTCGACCTCGGCGTCGTCGGGCACCGGCTCGTCGGCGCCGGTGGTCGCGCGGGCCTCGGCGTACTTCTGCTGGATGAAGCGCTCCAGCTCGTCCTTCTCCACCCGCCACTGGCCCCGGCCGCCGATCTGGATGGCGATCAGCTCCTTGCGGCGCACCAGCGCGTAGGCCTGCGACCAGGAGACGTTGAGGATCTCCGCGACGTCGTCGAGGGTCAGGAAGCGCTGGGTGGCCATGGGGTCGGTGTCTCCCGTCTGAGGTGCCCGCCAGTGTGGCAGCCGGGTGACCGGGGCCCGAGCGGCCCACCCGAAGGTGTGGACAACCGCTGCGCCGTGCCCCGTGCCTCGGTCATGATCTCCCTCCGCGCCCGAGCAGGGCGCGGCGGTGGCGCAGCAGCGCACCGACGGGGCACGGACGAGCGGGGACGATCGACCGATGAGCGCGACCACTGCGGCCCCGGTCGCCGGGCGCCCCGAGGCGCCGCCGGGCGGGCCGGTCCCGCGCCGGGTGCGGCCACCGCGCTGGCTCGACCTGCGGCTGGTCCTCGGCGTCCTGCTCGTGCTCGCCTCGGTGCTCCTGGGCGCACGCGTGGTCACCGCCGCGGACGCGACGGTCCCGGTCTGGTCGGCGTCCGGCGACCTCGCCGCGGGCACGGTGCTCGGCGAGGGCGACCTGGTGGCCGTGCAGGTGCGGCTGGACGACGTCGCCGGCCAGTACCTGGCGACGAGCACGCAGCCCGAGGGGCGCGTCCTCGGCCGGGCGGTGCGCGCCGGCGAGCTGCTGCCGCGCTCGGCGCTGGAGGAGGCGACCGGCCTGGTGCAGCTCGCGCTGCCGGTGCAGGCCGGCTACGTCCCGCCGAGCCTGGCCCGCGGGCAGGTGGTCGACGTGTACGCCGTCGCCGACCCGGCGGTGGGGGCGAGCGCGCAGACCGGTGGGGACGTCGACCTGGTGGTGTCCGCGGCCCCCGTGCAGGCGGTCACCGGTCGCGGTGACGGCGTGCTCTCCTCGTCGACGACGACCGTGCAGGTCGTGGTGGCCGTCGCGGCGGAGGACGCGGCCGGTGTGCTCGGTGCCATCGGTGGCCGCGGTCTGGTCGTCGTCGTGCGCGACTCCGTGGACGCCGACGAGGACGTGACCCCGGCCGGCACGGCACCGGCGGGGCCCACCGGCTGATGGCGCTGCAGGTCTTCACCGCGGTCACCGGCGCGGCCTGGGAGTCCGAGCTCGTCGGTGCCCTGGACCGCGAGGACCACGGGGTCACCGTGGTGCGCCGCTGCGTCGACGTCGCCGACCTGCTGGCCGCGGCCGGCACCGGGACGGGGCAGGCTGCGCTGCTCTCCGCCGAGCTGCGCCGGCTCGACGGGGCCGCGGTCGCGCGGCTGACCGCGGCCGGGGTCGCCGTCGTGGGGCTGGTGGAACCGGGCGACACGAGAGCGGCGGAGCGGCTGCGCCAGCTGGGTGTGGTGCGGGTGCTCCCGGCGGACTCCCCGCCCGAGGAGATCGCCCGCGCGCTGCGGGACGCGGTGTCCGGGGTGCCGCCGGTCGGGCACGACGTGGCCGATCCCCGTGCGGCGCTCCCGGTGCTCGGGCTGCCCCCGGAGGCGGGCGCCCGGCCGGCCGGTCCGGGGCGGGTGGTCGCGGTGTGGGGGCCCACCGGCGCGCCGGGCCGGACCACCGTCGCCGTCGGGCTGGCCGACGAGGCGGCCCGGCTGGAGGTGCCCGCGCTGCTGGTGGACGCCGACGTCTACGGCGGGGTCGTGGCGCAGGTGCTGGGCCTGCTCGACGAGTCGCCGGGCGTGGCCGCGGCCACGCGGCAGGCGGCTGCGGGCACGCTGGACCTCGCGGGCCTGGCCCGGCTTGCGTGGGCGCTGAGCCCGCACCTGCGGGTGCTGACCGGGCTCGCCCGCGCCGACCGCTGGCCCGAGCTGCGGCCGCAGGCGGTGGCCGTCGTGCTCGAGGAGGCCCGCCGGCTGGCGTCGCTGACCGTCGTGGACTGCGCGTTCTCCCTCGAGGAGGACGAGGAGCTGTCGTTCGACACCGCCGCGCCCCGGCGCAACGGGGCGACGCTGACGGTGCTCGAGGCCGCCGACGAGGTGCTGTGCGTCAGTGGCGCCGACCCGGTGGCGCTGCAGCGCACCGTCCGAGCTCTGGCGGAGCTGCGCGAGGTGCTGCCGGGGGTGGAGCCGGTCGTCGTGGTGAACCAGGTGCGGCGCGGGCCGGTGCCCGGCGACGCCCGGCAGGAGATCGCCACGGCGCTGAGCCGGTTCGCCGGCCGCGAGGTGCGGGCGTTCCTGCCGGCCGACCGGAAGGCGACCGACGCGGCGCTGGCGTCCGGGCGGACGCTCGCCGAGGTGGCCCCGCACTCACCGCTGCGCGCCGGCCTGCGGGCGCTCGCCGCGGAGCTCAGCGGGGTCCCCGGCCCGGCTGCCCGGCGAGGTCGCCGGCGTCGCTGAGACGGACCGGGGGAGG
This sequence comes from Modestobacter versicolor, assembly GCF_014195485.1. Lineage (NCBI taxonomy): Bacteria > Bacillati > Actinomycetota > Actinomycetes > Geodermatophilales > Geodermatophilaceae > Modestobacter > Modestobacter versicolor. Next base: position 462,825 of record NZ_JACIBU010000002.1, on the reverse strand, counting down.
GGGCGGCCGGTGCGCCCGGTCCGGTCCGACGTAGCGTGTGGCGTCTGCCGGTGAGGGAGGTCACGTTGGTCGAGCGGCTCACCGCACTGGACGCCTCGTTCCTGTACCTGGAGGAACCGGGCACGCCGATGCACGTCGGCGGGGTCATCGTGCTGGACGCGTGCCCGGACGGCGGGGGCCTGGACCACGAGGCGCTGATCGAGCTGGTGCGCACCCGGCTCCCGCTGGTGCCCCGCTACCGCCAGCGGATCGTCGAGGTGCCCGGGCACCTGGCCAACCCGGCCTGGGTGGACGACCCGGACTTCGACATCAGCTACCACGTGCGGCGGTCGGCGCTGCCCCGTCCGGGCACCGCGGAGCAGCTGCTCGACCTCGTCGCGCGGCTGACCGCCCGCCCGCTGGACCGCAGCCGGCCGCTGTGGGAGATGTACCTGGTCGAGGGCCTGGCCGGCGACCGCTCGGCGGTGGTGACCAAGACCCACCCCGCGCTGGTCGACGGGCTGGGCGCCATCGACATCGGCCAGGTGATCCTCGACCCCGAGCAGGACGCCGTCCGGCCGGTCCCGTCGGCAGCGGAGCAGTGGCGGCCACGTCGGCCCCCGGGGTCGGCCGCGCTGGTCTGGGAGGCGGTCGAGGACTACCTGCAGCGCCCGTCGGCCGTGCTGGACACGGCGCGGACCGCGGTCGGCGACCTGCGTGCCACGGCCGCCCGCTGGGCCGGGGTGGCCGGCGGTCTGGTCGCGGCGGTCGCCCGGACGGCGGTGTCGCCCGCCCCGGTCAGCCCGCTCAACGCCCCGATCGGCCGGCAGCGCCGGGTGGCGGTGGCCCGGGCCTCCCTGGACGACCTGCGGACGGTCCGCAAGGAGCTCGGCGGGACGGTCAACGACGTCCTGCTCACCTCGGTGACCGGCGCACTGCGGGAGTGGCTGCTGTCCCGGGGCGAGCCGGTCGTGGGCAGCACCTCGGTGCGGGCCCTGGTGCCGGTGTCGGTGCGCGGCGAGGACGAGTCGGCCGTCAACGAGGTCCGCTCCTTCCTGGTCGACCTGCCGGTGGGGGAGCCCAACCCCCGGGTGCGGCTGGCCCGGATCAGCTTCGCGATGCGCGGGCTGGCCCCCAGCAGCCAGTCGGTGGGCGCCGACACGCTCAGCGCGCTGTCCGGCTTCGCCCCGCCCACGCTGCACGCGCTCGGGGCCCGGGCGGCCAGCGGGTTGTCCCGGCGGCTGTTCAACCTGGTGGTGACCAACGTGCCCGGGCCGCAGGTGCCGCTGTACGCCGGAGGAGCGCGGGTGGTGGAGGTCTTCCCGGTGGTGCCGCTGGTGCGCGGCCAGGGGCTGGCCATCGGGCTCACCAGCTACGACGGGACCGTCTACTTCGGGCTCAACGCCGACCGGGACAGCATCAGCGACGTCGACGCGCTCGCCGACCTCATCGAGCAGGAGGTCGCGTACCTGGTCGAGCTCGCCTCCTGAGCTCTGGCCCTGTCGGGTGACCGGCCCGTGGCGGTCGCCCCGGGCCGGGAAGATCGACGGGCTCGGGGCGTTACGGTCGCTGTCCGACGAGAGAGGGAGGCGAACCGGGTGCGCGTGTACCTGCCGGCCACGACGACCGTGCTGGAAGGGTTGCTCGACCAGGGCCGACTGACCGGACCGCTGACGGTCTTCACGGTCACGCCGCAGCTGCGGAGCTTCTACGAGCTCAGCGACGGTGACGAGGAGGAGCTGGAGTACGCCGCCCTCATCGCCGCGGCGCGAGCCAGCCTCCGGCTGATCGACAACGACCCCGCCGCGGCCCGTCGCCGGGTGGTGCTCGCCGCGGACGTCCCGGACGACTCGGTGACCCCCATCGAGGACGACGCTGCGGACGCCGGGGCCGCCCGCACCACCGCGGACGTCGCCCTCGCCGACGTCGCCAGCGCGCACATCGACGTCGCCGAGGCCGAGGAGGACGTGCGGGCCGCGGTCAACGTGGTGCTCGAGGCCGACCTGGGCAGCGAGGACGCCCAGTTCCGCGTCGACCAGGCCGAGGGCCACGAGCTGGCCTGGTACGCCACCCAGGAGATCGGCCCCGCGCTCGACCTGCTCTGACCGCGCCCGGCGGGGCTCCGGTGCGACCCGGGGCCGCCCGCTCACCCCGGGCTCCGCCGGCGGGCCACCTGCAGCCGGACCGCCTCGGCCGGGGTGACGAGCCACCCCGAGCCCGGGCGGGAGGGCAGCGGCGTGCGCGGGGTGCGCAGCCCCAGCAGCTCCGCGTCACCGGCGACCGGTCGCAGCAGCAGCACCGTCCGGCTGCGGCGCAGCTGGACCGCCGGCCCGCGGAAGGCCCCGGCCAGCTCGGCAGCGGTGCCGGAGGCGAGCACCAGGACGGGGCCGGCCGGTGCCACCACCGGCGACAGCGCGTCGGTCACCGCGTCGGGGAGCGTGGCCAGGTCGTCGGCGACGACGACCGCCGGCTGCGCGCCCAGCCGGGCCGTCCACGCCCGCACCCCCTCGGCGTCGTCACGCTGCACGTCGTCCGGTCCGGCGGCCGACGACCCACCCGCCCCGCCGCCCGTGGTGGTCGCGGCGCGGCCCAGCACCAGGACGGGCGTGCCGCTCGCGGCCAGGTGCCGGGCGAAGGCCCGCAGCGCATCGGACCGCCCGCTCCCGGGCGGGCCCACGACGAGGAGCCCGCCGGTGCGGGTCAGGTCGACACTGACCACGGTCCCCTCGTCACCGCCGGGTCCCAGGGGCAGCCAGGGCCGGTCGTGTCCGGCAGCGCTGCCCGGCAGGGGCAGCGTGGGATCCGCCGGGAGCGTGACCACCCGCAGCGGCGGCTGGCCGCTGACCGTGCCGACCGGGTCCTCGAGCGGCTGGACGCCGGGACGGGGGAGGGCCAGCTGGCACTCGACCGCGTCCTCGCCGAGGAGGGCGCGACCGGCCGGGCGGTGGCCCGGCACCGACCGGGCCGGCACACCGGCGACCGCGTAGTCGGCCCGGTCGGGCAGCGGCAGCACGAGCCGGGTGCGGACGGCGCCGGCCACCCGGCTGCCCGGGACGGCACGCTCGGCGGTGAGCACCACGGTCACCCCGACGGCTGCGCCCTCCCGGACCAGCCGCAGCAGCCCGGCGCCACCGGTCGCCGGGTCGGCCTCCTCCAGCTGGCCGACCAGGCTCTCGAAGCCGTCGACCAGGATCAGCAGGAGCGGGTGGTCGGCCGGCACCGTCCCGGCTCGACGGCGGTCGACCTCCGCGCCCAGCCGTGCCACCAGCCGCGCGCTGCGGTGCGCGTCGCGCCGGTCGACGGCGGTGCCGCAGTGCGGCAGCGCGGCCGCCTCCCGGGCCAGCGCCCCGCCGCCGTGGTCGAGGACGTGCACGTGCAGCCGGGCGGGCGGCAGCCGGCGCACCGCCTCGGTCAGCACCGTGCGCAGCGCCGTGGTCCGGCCGCTGCCCGGACCGCCGACCAGCAGCCAGCCGCCGCCGTCGGCGAGGTCGAGGCGCAACGGGAGCTGCGCCTGGGCGTCGGGAGCGTCGAGCAGCCCGATGGACAGCACCGTCGACGGGTCGTCCGGGGCCTGCCCGTCGAGCGCTGCGGCTGGCAGCTCGTCGGGCAGCGGTGGCAGCCAGGGCCGGTCCACCTGCCGGGTGCCGGCCGCCAGGGCCTGCCGGCCGAGCGCGTCGACCAGCCGCTGGAGGTCCGTCGGGTCGGCTGGGCCGGGCGGCGCGGGAGAACGTGCGGGCGGCGGCGGCCAGGGCAGCCGACGTGCGGTGGCGACCGCCGCGCAAGGCTCGGCAGCGCCGGACACCCGGGCCACCTGGAACAGCACGGGCGCGGCGGAGCCGGTGCGCAGGTACGCCCGGCCCGGCCGGTCGGGGGGCAGGTGTGCCGCCGCGGTGCTGCCCAGCACGTCGCGGGAGTCGCCCTCGTCGGTGGTCCGCAGGCAGATCCGCAGCGAGCAGTTGGCCCGGATCTCCGGGCTGACCACGCCGGCGGGGCGCTGGGTCGCGAGCACCAGGTGGACGCCGAGGGACCGGCCGCGCTGGGCGATGCCCACGAGCCCGCTGACGAACCCGGGGAGCTCCTCGGCGAGGGTGGCGAACTCGTCGACCACGATCACCAGCCGGCTGGCGGGCACGGAGTCGGGGAGCCCGGTGAGGTCCCGGGCCCCGTGCTCGGCCAGCAGCCGCTCGCGTCGGGTCAGCTCGGCGGACAGGGAGCGGAGCGCCCGGGCGGTCGACTGGTGGTCGAGGTCGGTGAGCACCCCGGCGGTGTGCGGCAGCCCGGCCGCCTCCCCGAAGGCAGCTCCGCCCTTGTAGTCGACGAGCAGGAAGCTGCACCGGTCGGGCGGGTGGTGCAGGGCGAGGCTCGCGACCAGCGTCTGCAGCAGCTCGGACTTGCCCGAGCCCGTGGTGCCCGCGACGAGGGCGTGCGGCCCGTCGGTGACCAGGTCGACGCCGACCGGCTCCCGGGCTCCGGCGCCCAGCGCGGCGGTCAGCCAGTGACGGCTCCGGTCCCACCCACCGACCGGCGCACCGCCCGGCGGCAGCCGGAGGCCCGCGGCCGGTAGCTCCAGCAGCCGCGCGGTGTCCGGCAGGCCGCCCGTCACGGCCGGGACGCCGAGCGCCGCGAGGTCGCGGGCGATGGCCGCCGCGGTGTGCGCACCGACGGCATCGAGGGTCAGGCGCCGGTCGTCGTCCGCGCCGGGCACCCGGAGCCGGCCGGTGCCACCGGTCTCGCCCACCACCTCGAGCCGGGCTGGTGCCGGCAGCGCCAGGCTGGACTCGGTCTCGGCGAGGTCGAGCCGGATCACCCGGTCGACGTCCTGGGCCAGGGCCTCGGCCACCGCAGCGTCGACCGGGCCGTCCAGCAGCACGACGGTGCGCTGCGCCCTGCTCGCCGCGCGGAGCAGGTCCGGTGGGTCCTCCCCACTCAGCAGGACCCCGCGCAGGTGCGGCAGCCAGCGGAGCCAGGCCCAGGCGGCTGCCCGGTCGCGCGGGCAGACCAGCACCAGCTCCACCTCGGCCGGCGAGGCGAGCACGGCCAGCTGGCACAGCACGGCCCGGGCGACGCCGAGCACCGACGGGCGTGGTCCCACGACACCCAGCCCGCCGCACCCGGCAAGGGGCACGGTGACCGGCAGGTGCCCGGCCGGTGCGGGGACTCGGGTCCCGTCGGGTTCGAGCCGGGTCACCCCCGTCAGGCCCGGCCCGGACCCCAGGCGCACGGTGAGCCCGGCCGGGTCGGCGGCCGCGCGAGACCACAGTGGGCTGCTCCGGCGGCGGGCGGCTGCGGCCAGCCGGGCCGGGTCGGGGTGCTCCTCCTCGCGCAGGGACGCGTCGGCAGCGACCGCGGCGGCGAGCTCGGCCTCGGCGAGGGCGACCGCCCACGCGTGGTCGGCGACGGCCCTGCGGTGCGCCTTCCGCCCGGTGGCGCGGTCGGAGACCCAGCTGGCGACTGCGACGACCGGGCTGAGCAGTGCGAAGAACAGGAACAGCGGGGTGGACAGCAGCCAGGCCATCAGCACCCCGCCCACTGCCGGGAGGGCCACCGCGACCCAGCCCAACCGGCGACGCCCCTGCTCGGCGGGCTCCGCGGGCATCCGGACCGCGGCGCTGCGTGCCGGCCGCGGCGCGCCACCCAGCGGGCGGACCAGCCGTCGGCCCCCGGTGGTCGGTCGCTGCTCCAGGGCGGCCCCCTGGGGACCCGTCAGCCGCACGCTCGTCGACCCGATGCGCAGGACGCCGCCGACCGGCCACTCCCTCGGCGTCGGGCCGATCGGCTCGGCGGGGCCACCGGGGGGCGACAGCGACGTGCCGTTCGTCGAGCCGAGGTCGGCGACGGTCACCCTCCCCTCGGCGACGGACAGGAGGGCGTGCCGGCGGGAGACGTCGGGGTCGGCGAGGGGCAGCCCGCAGCCGGTGCCGCGACCGAGCACCAGGTCCCCCTGGGCGACGGCCACCGTGCGGCCGGCGTCCGGTCCGCCGGTGAGGTGCAGTTCCAGGGCGCCGGAGGTGGCCGTGGACGCGTCCCGCGGACCGGGCCGGCCGAGCCCCAGGACCGCCCCGTGCCGGAGTGCGGCGACGGAGAGGGGCGTGCTGGCCGGGAGGGCGGCCGAGCCCGCCCAGAGCTGGACGTCCGGCAGCCCCAGGCCGTCGATCAGGGCACCGACGACGTCGCCCAGCGTGCCGTCCTCGGGGGCGTCCACCTCGACGTCGAGGGCTCCCTCCGCCGACCAGAGCGTCCAGGTCCGGACGGCCCGGACCGCCGCGGACGGTCCAGCGGGTGGTGGGGGCACGCCGCGATGCTGCCGGGCGGGGACCGGTGCGCGGGGCGGTCCGCGGCGATCTGTGGACGGCGGTCCCGGCTGTGGACGACGGCGGCGCGGTCGACCTCGCCGCCCCTACCGTTCCGCCCCACCGGGACGTCCCCGGACCGAGGAGGAGCCATGAAGGTCGAGATCGCGACGCTGAACACGATGGCCGGGCAGTGCCAGGCCGAGGCCGCCGAGACGTCGTCCCGGCACGCCACCCTGTCCAGCAGCATCAACAGCTCGGTGCTGGAGGGCTGGACCGACAGCCAGGCCGCGGTGCAGTTCAGCGAGCTCTACGAGAAGTGGCGGCTGTCCAGCCAGGGGGTGAGCGAGGCGCTCACCGGCATGGGGCAGCTGCTGACCAGCGTGGCCTCGGCGTACCAGCAGCACGAGGCGGAGATGGCGGCGCGCATCGGGGCGATGCTCTGACCAGCGCCGGTGCCGCAGCCCGACGGCGCTCAGCCGCTGGCGGGCACCGCGGCCGGAGCCGGGTCGAGCTGCGTCCGGCGGCGGGCCGCGGTGAGCCGCTCCCAGGGGAGGATCGACAGGATCGCCACGCAGTGCGGCAGGAAGATGATGCCGACGCCGGCGTAGACCATCACGTGGAAGCCGAGCAGGAACGCCACCAGGCCGATCCGCGCGCGGTTGCTGCGCACCAGCAGGATCAGCGGGGCCGCCAGCTCGAAGGCGATCATCAGCCACTGCGCCGCCGGCAGCAGGTAGGGGACGTCGAGGGTCCACTCCGACAGCTCGGTGCCGCGACGCACGACCGCCCGGCTCAGCGTGGCGCCGGTCGGCCAGTCCCAGCCGCCGAAGCGGATCTTCGCCCAGGCGGCGAGGAAGTAGGTGAGCATCACCGCGACCAGCACCGCGGCCATCGCGAAGCCGGCCGACTCCGAGGACCGGCGGTCCCGGAACCGGGCGACGCCGACGGTGGGCAGCACGGCCAGCGCGACCAGGAAGGCGATCCGGTCGTGGTCGACCTTCCCGTAGCTCATCGCGATGACCATCCACTCCGCGTAGAGCAGGAAGACGGCCGTGCCCAGCAGCCGCGGCGCCCGGCCGGTGGCGGCGAGCACGGCGGCGACGACCAGCGCCCACTGCACGACCAGCACCACGGTGTGGGTGGGTGTCGGCAGGTTGAGCACCCGCCCGACCAGCAGCGGGGCGTACCACTCGGTGGGCACGTCGGCGTGCGCGCGCACCCAGGAGGTGGTGACGAAGACGTCGATGGGGATGAACAGGTACGCGATCACCCGGAACACCGCGACCCGGGCCAGCGGCACCGGCCGGAACCACCAGCCCGGGGTGCCCGGGGTCGCGGCGGCCGTCTCCGGAGAGGTCGCCGGCGTCTCTGCCGGCCCGGTGGACGGCGTCGGGGCGGCGGTGCTCACTGCCCGTCCTCCTCGAGGTCGTACTCGACGATCACCCGGTCGGTGAAGGTGTCGGTGGGCCGGCCCGCGGAGAGCTCGAAGCGGCGCTGCACCACCTGCACCTCGACCAGCTCCTCGGCGTCGGGGTTGGCCTCGGCGTAGGACTCCGCCAGCAGGCCGAGCAGCTCGGGGTCGGCCTCGATCCGCGGCAGCTGGCCCTCGAACTCCGCCCGGCGCAGCCCCACCTGCCCGCCGGAGAGCCGGACCTCCTCACCCGCGGCGGTCAGCCCCACGACCCGGGTGGAGATCACCGGCTGGTCCGGGTCGGCGCGGGTCGAGTACATCCGGAACGGCCCGAACGGGAAGGCGTCGTCGTCACCCCACACGGTCCCGGCGAGGACCACCACGAGCACGGCGGCGGCGGCGACCAACCGGACGAGGCGGGCGGCCGGGCTCAGCCGCACCACCTCGGCCACGGCCGGCAGGTCAGGGGCGGGCTGGAGCGGCACCGCCTCATCGTAGGATCGGCGCCCGTCCAGACGGGTCATCGTCGCTCCGTGGCGGACAGCTGCTGCTCCGCCACCGCGGGGCGGCCTGTCCGGGTACTCCCACCTGCGCCGGTGGCCCGCGCCTGATGTCGACCCGCGGGAGCAGCCAGATGCAGTTCGGCCGGTACTACGAGGAGTTCGAGGTCGGGGCCACCTACAAGCACTGGCCCGGCAAGACCGTCACCGAGTACGACGACCACCTGTTCTGCCTGATCACCATGAACCACCACCCGCTGCACCTGGACGCCCACTACGCCGCGGAGACCACCGACTTCGGCAGGAACGTCGTGGTCGGGAACTACGTCTACTCGCTGCTGCTCGGCATGAGCGTCCCCGACGTCTCCGGCAAGGCGATCGCCAACCTCGAGGTCGAGTCGCTCAAGCACGTGGCCCCGACCTTCCACGGCGACACGATCTACGGCGAGACCACCGTGCTGGACAAGACCGAGTCGAGGTCCAAGGACGACCGCGGCGTCGTGCACGTGGAGACGATCGGCTACAAGCAGGACGGCACCGTCGTCTGCACCTTCCGCCGCAAGGTCATGGTGCCCAAGCGCTCCTACGGGGAGAGCCGCGGCGGCGAGCAGCCCGGTCGCCCCGAGCCGGTCCGCCGGTGAGCCCGCGCGGGTGGTCGTCCAGCACGGCACCCGCGCGCTCAGCGGGGCAGCACGCCCCAGCCCGACAGCGCCGCCACCACGCCCGGTGCCATGTCCAGCGCGGTCAGCCCCGCCGCGTCGACGAACACCACGTCGTCGGCGTCGTCCCCGGCAACCGGCTGCTCACCCGGGTCGAGCAGCGTGCACGCCCAGTCGGTGACGGTGAAGACCACGCCGTCCCCGTCGACCCGCACCCGGCCCACCACCCGGTCCGGGCGCACGGTCAGCCCGGTCTCCTCGGCCACCTCCCGGACGACGGCCTCGACCTCGGACTCCCCGGGCTCCAGCCGGCCGCCGGGCACCGACCACAGGCCGGCGCTGGGCGCGTGACCCCGGCGGATCAGCAGCAGTCGGCCCGCCGCGTCGTGCACCACGGCGCCGACGCACGGCACCTCCGGCACGGGTCCAGCCACGCTGCCGAGGCTACGTCGCCCCGGGCAGCCGGTCCGGGTCCCACCGCGCGCGCGACCCGCACCTCCCGGAAGCTTGACGAACCCCTCCCAGAAATGGACGGTGTGCGGCCATGAGCGTCTCCCCGGTGTGCCCTCGTTGCGGCGAGACGCTGGTGGTGAAGCGAGGGTCCACCGCCGAGGGGTGGTGCCACACACACGCGCTGGTCACGCCGCTGCACCACACGGCCGTCGTGGCCCACGACGAGATCCGGGCCATCTGCGCCGACGCCCAGGTGCCGGCCTGGGTGCCCGACCCGATGCCCGGCGACTGGGCGGTGACCGGGCTGGCCTGGGGCGGCGAGCCGGGCGCGCGGGCGATCGTCGTCGCCTGCGCCGGGCCGGCCCCGCTGGGCGGCGCCGCCGAGCTGGTGCTGGTCGCCGAGGAACCCGGCACCGGGCTCGGCTGCGGTTACGCCGGGCTGCCCGGCGTCGACCCCGGCGAGCTGGTGTCCGGCCCGTCCACCGCGGAGATCCAGGCCGCCGGCCAGCGCGCGCCGCTGTGGCTGGTGCCCACCGGCGACGACCGGGCCGCCTACGTGGGGGAGGCCCACGGCGTCTGGCTGTGGCTGGTCACCTGGCCGGCGTCGGCAGCGTGGCTGCTCGCCGAGGACCTGGAGCTCATCGACCTGCGCGACCGGGTCTACCCCGACCTGCCGCTGGGGCCGCCGACCGAGCGGTTGCTGCCCGGCCGCTGACCGGTCTCGATCCACCGGCCGCCCGGCGTGGCGGCTGGTGCTGCGCCTGGGGCAGCTGTTACGCATGTGCCTGCGGTCCTCCCCGGCCGTGGTGGCGCATGCGCCGTCAGCCCCGCGGTGTGCCCCACGCACCTGAGGAGAGGAGCGCGACCTGTGCTGAAGAAGGTGCTCACCTGGTTGGCCGTCGCGTTCGTGGTCTTCTACGTGATCCAGCGTCCCGACGACGCCGCCGGCATCGTCCGCAGCGCCGGTGCGGCCCTGGGTGACGCGGCGCAGTCGCTGTCCACCTTCGTGGGCTCGCTCGTCTGACCCCGGTCGTGTCCGGCCCCCGCGCCCGGCCGCCCCGCTGGGGCAAGGACGCCGAGAAGTACCTGCTGGCCGACGAGCCGCCGGTCATCGCCACCCGCCGGCACCCCGCCGTCCTGGCGCGGCCGGCCCTGCGCGGTGTGCCGGTGCTGGTCGTCGGCGTCTTCCTGCTGCAGCTCGACCCGGGCAACCGGGTCAGCACCACCCTGGGCCTGGTGGTGGCCCTCGGCGCACTGGGCTACCTCGGGCTGCACGTCGGCGAGTGGTGGGTGCGGCACTTCCTGGTCACCCGACGCCGGGTGCTGCTCACCTCCGGGGTGATCATCCGCACCGTGGCGGTCATGCCGCTGCGCCGGATCACCGACCTGACCTGGAAGGAGACCTTCTGGGGGCAGCTGCTCGGCTACGGCACCTTCCGGTTCGAGTCGGCCGGCCAGCAGCAGGGCCTGGACGAGATCACCTACGTCCCGCACGCCGACACCCTCTACAAGACGTTGAGCCAGCTGATGTTCGGCACGGACTTCTCGACCAACCGGGTCGGGGACGACGACGACGGCACCGGCTCGCCGGACGGGCCGGCCGACCGCGCCGACGCGCCCGCGCCGCCCTCCCCGCCGCTGACCTCCGGACGGCGGCACGACACCGCGCCGATCCCGCGCACCCGCCCGCCGGGCTGACCGCCGCCGACCGGCGTCCGGGCCGGGATCCCGGTGCGGCAGGCTGACCCCCGTGCGCATCGACCTGCACACCCACTCCTCGGTCTCCGACGGGACCGACAGCCCTGCCGCCCTCGTCGCCACCGCGGCCGCGGCCGGGCTGGACGTCGTCGCGCTGACCGACCACGACACCACCGCCGGCTGGGCCGCCGCCGAGGCCGCCCGCCCGCCCGGGCTGACCCTGGTGCCCGGCCTGGAGCTCTCCTGCCGGTACTTCCCGGCCGACGAGCCGCCGATCAGCGTCCACCTGCTCGCCTACCTCTTCGACCCGCTGCACCCGGCCTTCGTGGCGGAGCGGGTGCGGCTGCGGGAGGAGCGGCTGTCCCGCGGCGAGCGGATCGTCACCGCGCTGGCCGCCGACGGCTACCCCGTCGAGTGGGCGCAGATCGTCGCCCGCAGCGAGGGGGGCGTGGTCGGCCGGCCGCACATCGCCCGGGCGCTGGTCGAGGCCGGCGTCGTCGAGTCGGTCGACGCGGCGTTCGCCTCCGTGCTGCACCACCGCAGCCCGTACTACGCCGCCAAGGCCGACACCGACGTGCTCGACGGCATCCGGCTGGTCCGCGCCGCCGGCGGGGTGCCGGTGTTCGCCCACGGCCTGGCCACCTCCCGCGGCCGGGTCGTCGGGGACGACGCCATCGCCGAGATGACCGCCGCCGGGCTGCTCGGCCTGGAGGTCGAGCACCCCGACCACACCCCCGACCAGCGGGCCTACCTGCGCGCGCTGGCCGCCGGGCTGGGGCTGATCCGCACCGGCTCCAGCGACTACCACGGCACCAACAAGCGCACCCCGATCGCGGCCTGCACCACCGAGCCCGACCAGTTCGAGGCACTGCTCGCCGCCGGCACCGGCGTCCCGGTCATCGCCGACTGAGCACCTACTGCTCCTCACGGCTCAGCACCTACTGCTGCTCACGGCTGAGACCGTCACCACCCCGGGCTACCGTGACGGGCGTGGGCGACCAGCTGGAGATGCCGGGCATGCCCCGGCGGCTGTTCTCCGCCACCCCCAGCAAGCTGGCCACCTTCGCCGACTGCCCGCGCCGCTACCGGTTCGCCTACCTGACCCGGCCCACGCCGCCCAAGGGCCCGCCGTGGGCGCACAACACCGTCGGCTCCGCGGTGCACGCCGCGCTGCGGTCGTGGTGGGAGCTGTCCCGGGAGAAGCGGACCCCGGCCGCCGCCCGCCAGCTGCTCTACGGCGTCTGGTCGCGCACCGGGTTCCGCGACGACGACCAGGCCGACCGCTGGCGCAGCCGGGCGGCGAGCTGGCTCACCGACTACGTCACCGACCTCGATCCCGACGACGAGCCGGTCGGTACCGAGCGCACCGTCGGGGCGACCACCGGGCGGCTGGCGCTGTCCGGGCGCATCGACCGGATCGACCAGCGCGGCGACGAGCTGGTCGTCGTCGACTACAAGACCGGGCGGGTCCCCAGCACCGAGGACGAGGCGCGCGGGTCACCGGCGCTGGCCATCTACGTGCTCGGCGTGCGGCGGACCCTGCGGAGGGCGTGCAGCCGGGTCGAGCTGCACCACCTGCCCTCGGGCACGGTGGCCTCCTTCGAGCACACCGAGCGGTCGCTGGCCAACCACGTGCGCCGCGCCGAGGACATCGCCGCCGACATCGAGACGGCGACCGCCGCGCTGGACGCCGGTGCCGACGTCGACGAGGCGTTCCCGCCGGTCACCGGGCAGCAGTGCAGCTGGTGCGACTTCCGGCCCAGCTGCCCCGCCGGGCAGGCCGCCGTCCCGGCGCGCGAGACGTGGAGCTTCCTGGCCGAGGAGACCGCGCCGGCCGGGTGACCGGGCACACCGCTGGACGGCTTGACCTGGAGCGCGCTACAGATCGCAGCATGGATCTCGTGACCCCGCTGCTGCTGCCCGACGTCGACGTCGACGTCCCCGCCGAGGGGCTGTCCATCGGCCAGGCCGCCGAGGCGACCGGCATCAGCACCGAGGCGCTGCGCTACTACGAGCGCGAGGGCCTGCTGCTCGACCCCACCCCGCGCACCGCCGGCGGGCGGCGCCGCTACCGCGCGCGCGACCTGGCCTGGCTCGCCGGCCTGGTGATGCTCCGGGAGACCGGCATGCCGATCGCCGACATCCGGGTGATCGCCGAGCTCAGCCGCCGACCCGGCACCGAGGCAGAGCGGCTGGTCGAGCTGGAGCGGCACCGGGAGCGGGTGCTCGAGCAGCTGGCCCGCACCCAGCGGCACCTCGCCGCCATCGAGGACAAGATCGCCGCCTACCGCGAGGTGGCGGCAGGGGAGGACCGGCATGAGGACCACTGACCTGGGCGACGGGCTGACCGTCTCCGCCATCGGCCTGGGGGCCATGGGCATGAGCGCCTTCTACGGCGCCAGCGACGAGGCGGAGTCCGTCGCCACCCTGCGGCACGCCGTCGACCTCGGCGTCACCTTCATCGACACCGCCGAGGCGTACGGGCCCTTCGCGAACGAGCAGCTGATCGCCCGGGCGCTCGGCGACCGGCGCGACCAGGTGACCCTGGCGACCAAGGCGTCGGCCGGCTTCGACGACGACGGCACCTCGCACGGCCGCGACGGCAGCCCGGCCTACGTGCGCCGGGCCGCCGACCGCTCGCTGCGCCACCTGGGCACCGACGTGATCGACCTCTACTACCTGCACCGCGTGGACCCGGCCGTGCCGATCGAGGAGACGGTCGGCGCCATGGCCGAGCTCGTCGCCGCCGGCAAGGTGCGGCACATCGGGCTGTCCGAGGTGTCGGCGGCCACCATCCGCCGGGCGCATGCCGTCCACCCGCTCGCCGCCGTCCAGTCGGAGCTGTCGCTGTTCTCCCGCGACGTGCTGCGCAACGGCGAGAAGGCGGTGCTGGACGAGCTCGGCATCGGCTTCGTCGCGTTCTCGCCGCTGGGTCGCGGGGTGCTGTCCAGCGGCGTCCGCAGCCTCGACGACCTCGCGCCCGACGACGCCCGCCGCGGCCTGCCCCGCTTCCAGCCCGAGGCGTTCGCCGCCAACCGCCGGCTGGTCGACCGGGTCGAGGCGCTCGCGGCGGAGAAGGGGGCCACCGTCGCCCAGGTCGCGCTGGCCTGGCTGGTCGGGCAGGGCGTCGTCCCGATCCCGGGCACCCGGCACCGGGCGCGGCTCGCGGAGAACGCCGGCGCGGTGGACGTCGAGCTGTCACCGGAGGACCTGCAGCGGCTGGCCGACGCCCTCCCGGACGACGAGATCGCCGGCAGCCGCGACGGTCTCCCGGTCCGCGAGGGCGCCGACCGCTGACGCCTCAGCTCGACCGCGACCCGGCCGGCACGTCGGTGTAGCGCCGGGTCAGCACCTCGAGCAGGTGGCCGTGGCCGCGGAAGTACAACCGCCGCCCGCTGCCGTCGGGGTTGACCGCGCCGACCTCACCGGGACGGCGACCGGGTGGGTCGGCGGTGTACGGCGTCCCGTCGGCGTCGAAGCGGGCCTGCACCCGGTCGAAGTGGTCGTCGTCGACGAGGAAGGCCAGGTGCACCGGTTCGGGGACCGGTGCGGGCGCGAAGTTCAGCACGATCGAGTCGTCGAGCTGGACGGAGCGGAAGAAGCCGTCGGTGTACGGCTCGCGCAGTTCGAGCAGGTCGACGAACCAGGCGACGGCCGCGTCCCGGTCGGCCACCGGGACGATCATGTGGTGCAGGGCGATGGGCACGGGTGACTCCAGGTCGGGGAGAGGGGAGGGGGCGGGGCTCTCTCCGAGGGGGTGGCCCGCGCGGCCACCCGGGGGTCACCGGTGCGCCGGGTACCCGTTCCGTGCACGGCGCGTGGCCGACCCGGCAGTCATGGCGGGGAGTTTGGCGGGCAGGGCGGCGGGTGGCAAGGGTCAGCCGCCGTGCAGGCCGCGCACGGCGAGGGACGCCGCCAGCGAGACCATCACGACGGCGATGACGGCGTCGAGCACCCGCCAGGCGGTCGGCCGGGCGAACACCGGCCGGAGCAGCCGCGCCCCGAAGCCGAGCCCGGTGAACCAGAGGACGCTGCCCAGCGTCGCGCCGGCGGCGAACCACCACCGCTGGTCGTCGTAGGTGCTGGCCAGCGAGCCGAGCAGCACCACGGTGTCCAGGTAGACGTGCGGGTTCAGCCAGGTCAGGGCCAGGCAGGTGGTGATGGTGACCGCCAGGCCGGCCCGGGCGCCGCCGGACTCGGGCAGCAGCGCGGCGGGGCGGAAGACGCGACGGGCCGCCATCAGGCCGTAGACCAGCAGGAACGCCGCGCCCGCGAAGCAGACGACCTGCACCACCTCGGGCGCCCGGGTCACCACCGCCCCGGCCCCGCCCACCCCGGCGACGATGAGCACCGCGTCGGACAGCGCGCACACGAGCACCACGGCGACCACGTGCTCCATCCGCAGCCCCTGCCGCAGCACGAAGGCGTTTTGCGCGCCGATGGCGACGATCAGGGAGAGGCCGAGGCCGAGGCCGGCGGCAGCGGCGAGCAGGGCGGGGTCCACGAGGTCGACGCTAGGAGCGGAGGGGCCGTCACTCCAGCTGTCTTTCCTGACGCGCCTGAAGCAGCTCTAATGGTGTGCGTGGACCTCGACCTGGCCCAGCTGCGTGCGTTCGACGCGACCGTCACCGCCGGCACCCTCGACGGGGCGGCTCGGGCGCTGCACGTGACGCCCAGCGCGATCAGCCAGCGGCTCAAGGCCCTGGAGGCCGCGACCGGTCGCGTCCTGCTGGTGCGCAGCAAGCCGGTGCAGGTCACCGGGTCCGGGCAGTCGGTGCTGCGGCTGGCCCGGCAGGTGGCGCTGCTGGCCGCCGACGCGACCCGCGAGCTCAGCCCCGAGGACGGCGACCGCCCGGTGACCCTGCCGATCGCGCTCAACGCCGACTCGATGGCCACCTGGGTGCTGCCCGCACTGGCGCCGCTGGCCGGTGAGCTCGCCTTCGACCTGCACCGGGAGGACCAGGAGCACACCGCCGCGCTGCTCCGGGAGGGCCGGGTCATGGCGGCGGTGACCGCGGCCGCCGACCCGGTGCCCGGCTGCTCGGTGACCCGGCTCGGCGGCATGCGCTACCGGCCGATGGCCACGGCGGCGTTCGCCGCCCGCTGGCTCCCCGACGGCGTCCAGCCCGCAGCGCTGGCCCGGGCGCCGGTCGTCGTCTTCGACCGCCGGGACGACCTGCAGCACGGCTACCTGCGCTCGCGCGGCGTCGACCCGGCGGCCCCGCCGCTGCACCACGTGCCGGCCTCGGCCGACTACATCACCGCCGTGCGGCTGGGGTTCGGCTGGGGGATGGTGCCCCGCCAGCAGGAACCGCCGGGTGAGCTGGTCGAGCTCGACGACGGCGGCGCGGTGGACGTCGTGCTGCACTGGCAGCAGTGGCGGCTGCGCTCGCCGTCGCTGGACCGGGTGGCCGACGCGGTGCTCGCCGCCGCCCGCCGGGAGCTGGACCAGCACTGACCCCCGGCCCCGTCCAGAGGCTCGTCCCGAGCCCGCGAGGGATGAGGAGGACGGGGTCCTTCAGCAGGCGCTGATCGGCTCCGCCGCGGCCACCCGCACCCGCGCTGCCCGGACGATCGGTGACTCCCTCACCCGCACCGGCACCGCGAGCGCCGTCTGCCGGAACGCCCGCAGGCCGGCCGTCGCCGCCGCGTCGGTGAGCCCGAAGCCGGGCAGCCCGTACAGCTGCCGGGCCCATCTCGGCAGGGTCGCCGCGCCCAGCGAGGCGAGCGTGCTCCAGGCCGGCCGGGCCGGGGTGAGCAGCTGCACCCAGCCCGGCATCGGCGGCAGCAGGATGAACCGGGACGCCGCGCGGGCCGCCGGGGTGACCGCCAGCCGGGCCCGGACGCCGTCGAAGTAGGCCTCGAGCTCGGCGACCGTCCGCGGCACGTCGTCCTCCTCCGCGCCGATCAGCACGGCCGCGGTGACCTGCTCCTCGACGTAGCGGTCGGCGTCGGCGTCGGTGAGCGGCACGCCGGCCCGCCGGGCTGTGGACAGCAGCGAGTCGACCTCGCAGTTGTGCACCCACAGCAGCAGGTCGGCGTCGTCCACGTTGTACCGGCGGCCGGTGGTCCCCTCGACGGCGGACTTGTCGCGGTGCAGGCCGCGCACCCGGCGCACCACGCGCAGCGCGTCGCGGCGGGTGCCGTAGGTGAGCGTCGCGACGTACTCGGCGGTGCGGGTCAGCCGGGCCCACGGGTCGGTGGTGAACCCGGTGGAGAACTGGTGGACGCCGTCCATCGCGATCGGGTGCAGCGCCTGCAGCAGCAGCGCCCGGATGCCGCCGACGGAGAAGGCCGGGTCGCTGTGCACCCGCCAGGTGACGCTGCCCGGGCCGAAGAAGCCGAGCAGGTCCTCCTCCGCGGTGAAGTCCTTGATCGAGGGGGTGGGCCTCATCGGGCGGCCTCCGTCTGGTCGTCGTCCGCGGCGGCCGCCGCCACCGGGTCGGACCAGAACGACAGCAGCACCTGCAGCGTGCGTTCCGGGTTCTCGATCGCGGGGGAGTGCACCGCGTGCACGATCACCTCGTGCCGGGCGCCCAGCCGCTGCGCCATGTCCGCCTGCGCGGCCGGGCTCCAGGCGTCGTCGGCGATGCCGTGCGCGACCAGCACCGGGACGCCGCTGGCGGCGAGCTCGGCGACCCGGTCGGGCTCGCCGAGCATCGCGTCGGCCATGCCGCGCAGGCCCGCAGCGCTGTTGGCCAGGAAGCGCCGGCGGAGGAACTCCTGGGTCGGCGCGGGCACCGCCTGGGCGCGCGGGTCGGTCATCGCGAGCTGCTCGAGGGTGTCGTTGACCAGCTGCACCCCGCCGGCGTCCAGCAGGGGCGAGAGGTGCTCGAGCAGCTCGGCGCGGGGCCCGGTCAGCGCGGCCGGGCCGCTGCCCAGCAGGGTGAGGGTGTCGAACAGCCCGGGCTCGGCCAGCACGGCGGCCCGGCTCACGATGCCGCCGAAGCTGTGCCCGAGCAGGTGCAGCGGGCCGGGGGACTGCTCCCGGAGCTGCCGGCCGACCGCCAGGACGTCGGCGGCCAGCTCGGCGACGGAGTACGGCGCGGGGTCCTCAGGGCCGGGGGACTCGAACTGGCCGCGCTGGTCGATCGCGACCGCGCGGAGCCCGGCGTCGGCGATCGGGGTCAGCAGCGGCGCGAAGTCCTCCTTGCTGCCGGTGTAGCCGGCGACCAGCAGCACCGTCCCGCTCTCGACCTCGCCGGTGTCCAGGGCGGCCAGCGGGCCGGTGCGGCCGGGGAAGGCGACCCGGGCGGCGTCGTGGGCCGCGAGCTGGCGGAGGTCGTCGGGGGCGGTGTGCTCGGAGCCACCAGGCAGGACCATGCCCCGAGTGTGCCCTGCCGTTCGGTCGTGTGCCGCTGATCGCCCCCTAGCGGTGGCCGGAGACCTCGTCGGCGGTCGCGTAGACGACGACCGGACCCAGCACCGACACCCGGCCACCCGGGGGCACGGCGTCCTCGGCGACCGACCGGCCCAGCTCGCTCCCGTCGGCCATCGAGCGCACGACGAAGGCGCCCTCCTCGGGCACGGTGACCGCGAGGGCGCCGGTGGCGCTGGCCTTGTCGGTGCCCACCGAGGGCAGCCCCAGCGCGGGCAGCGACCAGCGGGGCAGGCCGGTGGTCTGGTCGAGGGCGTAGACGGTGCCGCGGGCCCAGAGCAGCGCGGCGTCCCCGATGCCGGCCTGCTGCAGCGGCTCCGTGCGCACGTCCTGCCCCGGGTCCAGCGCCGGCAGGGCGAGCTCGGTGAGCAGCCCGCCGTCGGTGGGGGAGAGCACCTGCACCCGGTCGCCGACCACGACGTCCACCAGCCGGTCGACCCCGGCGAGCCGGGCGGTGGCGCCGGCGGTGTCGACGTCGCGGGTCCAGACCGGCTCGCCGCTGAAGCCGTCGAGCAGCGTCACCTGCAGCGCCACCGAGTCGGTGCAGCGCTGCAGCACGACGACGCCGGAGCTGCCGACGTCGGAGTCGACCAGCCGGCACCCGCCGGGGGGCGCGTACCGCCAGCGGGTGTTGTTGCCCGTCGGGTCGATCGTGACGACGCCGGTGGGGCTGCGGGCCAGCAGGATGCGGTCGGTGCTGGCCAGGTCGACGTCGGTGCGGAACCGGACGTTGCGGTACCAGGCCCGCACGCCGGTGGCGGCGGTGAGGGCGACCATCTCGTTGCACCGGCTGGTGGTGCGGAAGACCGCGATGACGACGCCGTTGACGGCGGTGGCGTCGCAGAGCGTGGCGTTGTCCCGGCGGTAGTGCCAGGCCTCCTCGCCGCTGGCGGCGTCGACCATGGCCAGCCCGCGCCGGTCGGTGACCAGCACCCGGCCGCTCTCCACCACCCGCCGCGGAGCGGGGCCGGTGGCCGCCGCCCAGGCCTCCGCGACCTCGGCGGCCGGCGACTCGTCCGGGACGGTGGCGGCGGTCGTGGTCGTGCTGGAGGTCGCCGCGGCGTCGGAGGTGCGCCACAGCAGCACGGCGACGGCGGCCACCACGAGGGTGGCCGCCGTCCAGACCCAGACCCGCAGCGGCGGGCGCCCCGTGACGTGCTGGAACGGCCAGCCTCCAGGGGCCCGCCCCGAGCGGAGCGAGGGGTGGGGTGGAGGCTGGTCCTCCATCAGGCGGCGGACTCGGAGCCGCCGCCACCGCCGTTGCCGTCGCGCCCGCCCCGGCGACGCCGGCGCCGCGGCCGGCTGCTGCCGTCACCGGTCGGCTCGCCGGAGCCGGCCATGGCCGGGGCCTCGGACGACTCCGGGGCGCCGCCGTCGGTCGCCGCGGCGGCACCGGCAGCCGCCGCACCGCTGCCGCGGGTGCGCTGGCGCGGCCGGCTCTTGCGCGGGCCGGGAGCGGTCTCGTCCTCGCTGCGCGCGCCGTCCCGGCCGCCGCGACCGCTGTCGCGACCCGGGCCGGAGTGGTCACCGCCGCCGGACCGGCCGCCGCCGGTGCGCTGCCGCTTGCCGGTCTCGCCGAGGTCCTCGAGGGTCTCGGCGCCCAGGCCCTCGCGGGTCCGCTGGGACCGCGGCAGGCGGCCGGTGGCCGTCGTCGGCACGTCGAGGTCGGTGTAGACCCACGGCGAGGTCGAGTAGGTCTCCGGCGGGTCGGCGAACGGCAGGTCCAGCGCCTTGTTGATCAGCTGCCAGCGCGGGATGTCGTCCCAGTCGACCAGGGTGACCGCGACCCCGGTGCTGCCGGCCCGGCCGGTGCGGCCGATCCGGTGCACGTAGGTCTTCTCGTCCTCCGGGCACTGGTAGTTCACGACGTGGCTGACCCCGGTGACGTCGATGCCGCGGGCGGCGACGTCGGTGGCGACCAGCACGTCGACCTTGCCGGCGCGGAAGGCGCGCAGTGCCTGCTCGCGGGCGCCCTGGCCGAGGTCACCGTGCACGGCCGCGGCGGCGAAGCCGCGCTCGACCAGGTCGTCGGCGACCTTCTGCGCGGTGCGCTTGGTGCGGCAGAAGACCATGACCAGGCCGCGGTCGCGGGACTGCAGCACCCGGGACAGCAGCTCGGGCTTGTCCAGGTTGTGCGCCCGGTAGATGAACTGCGTGGTCTGCGGGACCGTCGAGCCCTCGTCGTTGCCGTGCGCCCGGATGTGCGTGGGCTGGGTCATGAACGACCGGGACAGCGTGACGATCGGGCCCGGCATCGTCGCGGAGAACAGCATCGTCTGCCGCTTGTCCGGGACCATCGCCAGGACCCGCTCGATGTCGGGGAGGAAGCCCAGGTCGAGCATCTCGTCGGCCTCGTCCAGGACGAGGACCCGCACCTTGCCCAGGATCAGGTCGCCCCGCTGCGCGAGGTCCAGGAGCCGGCCGGGGGTGCCGACGACGATCTCCACGCCGGCCTGCAGCGCGGCCACCTGCGGCTCGAAGGCGCGGCCACCGTAGATGGCCTGCACCCGGATCCCGCGCTTGGCGCCGGCGGCGGCGAGGTCGCGCGAGACCTGCACGCACAGCTCGCGGGTGGGGACGACGACCAGCGCCTGGGGGACGCCGTCGCCGCCCTCGGCCGGGGGCTGCACGCGCTGCAGCATCGGGATGCCGAAGCCCAGCGTCTTGCCGGTGCCGGTGCGGGCCTGGCCGATGAGGTCGTTGCCGGCCAGGGCGAGCGGGAGCGTGAGCTCCTGGATGGCGAACGTGCGGGTGATCCCGACCTCGGCCAGCGCGGCCACGATGTCGGGGTGCACGTCGAAGTCGCTGAACAGCGGGCTGTCGGGGGCGACGGGTGCGCCGCCGAGCTCCTCGACCTGCTGCTCGAGCTCCTCGGGAGCGGGGGCGCCGGTCTCGGCGTGCTCGAGCTCGGGAGCGGCGGGGGTGTTCTCGGTGGGCGTGTTCTCGGTGGAGGTCAGTGCTCTCGCCTCGGTCTGGTGGGGGACCGGGCCGCGTCGTCGGTGCTCGGGCCGCGTGGCCCGGGCGTTCCCCGTCGACGGTCTGCCGGTCCCGGGGTCGGTTCCGGGATGTTCGGTCCAAGCGCCGACGCGGCCAGCAGACCGGGCGTCGAGTGCAGACTGCCCGGGAGACGGCCCTCAGGAGGACGGTCTCGAGGAGGAGATCCAGCGGTCATCAGCGCACAGGGGATTGCCTTGCTGTGAACGGACCTCGCGGCCCGCCGATTCCATCCTAGCCTGACCTGGCCGTTAGCCTCGCCCTTCGGCCGTGCAACACGGGCGCGGGGGCACCGCCGTCCCGGCGCCGGCACGGTGCGAGCACCAGGAGGGGGAGCGCGTGACCGCGGTCGACGAAGGAGCCGGACGCCAGGCCGTCATCGACCTGCTGGGGGTGCTGGCCTACGCCGAGCTCACCGCGTTCGACCGGCTGGCCGAGGACGCCCGGCTGGCCCCGACGCTGGACGGCCGCGCCGCGCTGTCCCGGATGGCGGCCGCCGAGATCGCCCACCACGAGCGGCTGACCGCGCGGCTGCGCGAGCTGGGTGCCGACGCCGACGCCGCGATGACGCCCTTCGTCGCCGCGCTGGACGCCTTCCACGACGGCACCCGGGCGAGCACCTGGCTGGAGGGGCTGGTCAAGGCCTACGTCGGCGACGGGCTGGCCGCGGACTTCTACCGCGAGGTCGCCGCGTTCCTGCCCCAGCCGGACCGGGCGCTGGTCGAGGAGGTGCTCGCCGACACCGGGCACTCGGACTTCGCGCTGCGCGAGGTGCGGGCCGCGATCGCCGCCGACCCCAAGGTCGCCGGCCGGCTCGCGCTGTGGGCCCGCCGGCTGGTCGGTGAGGCGCTCACCCAGTCGCAGGCGGTCATCGCCGAGCACGACGAGCTGGCCGACCTGATCATCACCGGCACCGGCGACCTGGCCGGGGTGGGCGAGCTGCTCACCCGGATCACCACCGCCCACTCCGCGCGGATGCGGGCCCTCGGCCTCAACCCCTAGGACGCCGACAGGGCGCCACCGCGGTGCGGTGGCGCCCTGTCGCTGTTCGTGCGGTCCTTCGTCAGCCGGCGATGAAGCCCACCCGGCGCTGGTCGGCCTCGGCGATCTCGACGTAGGCGATCCGGTCGACGGGGACGACGACGCGCCGGCCCCGCTCGTCGACCAGCGTCAGCAGGCCGTCCTTGGACGTGCTCATCGCCTTGGACACCTCAGCCGCGATCTCGTCCGGGGTCTTGGGGCTGTCGATGACCAGCTCACGGGGCGAGTGTTGGACACCGATCTTGACTTCCACGTGGAGATGCCTCCTCAGGTCTGGCTGCTGGCTCCCCACGCTAGTCCAGCCCCGGGGGAGGCAGCCGGTCCGGCGGGTGCGCCGTCAGCGAACGAGGCGGCGGCGCTCGGGTGCGGGTGGGTCAGTCGGCGTCGTCGCGGCGCGGGAAACCGGAGATGCCCCGCCAGGCCAGCGCCGACAGCAGCGACACGGCCTCGTCGCGGGACACGGTGCCCTGCCGGGCCAGCCACCACCGGGCGCTGGTCTCGCACAGCCCGGTCAGGCCGGAGGCCAGCAGCAGGGCGCGCTCGGGGTCGGCGCCGGTGTCGGCGGCGATGACCTCGGCGATCGCCTCGATGCAGGACCGGGCGCCCCGGTCGGCGAGCCGCCGCACGTCCGGGTCGTTGCGCAGGTCGGACTCGAAGACCAGCCGGAAGGCCTCGCCGTCGGCACCGACGAAGTCGAAGTAGGCGCCGACCGCGCCGTCCACCCGGAGCCGGTTGTCGTCGGTGCCGGCCATCGCCTGGCGGACCCGCTCGGTGAGCTCGTCGACCTGCTGCTCGAGCAGGGCCAGGTAGAGCTCCCGCTTGCCCGGGAAGTGCTGGTAGAGCACCGGCTTGCTGACCCCGGCGCGGTCGGCGATGTCGTCCATCGCGGCGGCGTGGAAGCCCTGGGCGACGAAGACGTCCTGCGCCGCGCGCAGCAGCTGCACCCGGCGGGCGCCCCGCGGCAGGCGTGACGTGCGACGGGCGGCCGGCGGCACGGGTACGGGTCGGCTGGGCTGCATGGCTCGACGATCTTAGCCGCGACGGTTCCGGACGGCACCGTGTCGCCCCCGCCGTCGGCGAGCGGTGTTCTACCGTCGGGTAGGTGAGCGACGCCCGGCTGTCCGACGCACCCCTGCCCCGGCCGGGAGCGCTCATCCCGCCGTGGCCCGGCCAGATGGTGCCGGTGACCGGCGGCGAGGTCTTCGTCCGGCACACCCCGTGGTGCGGCCCGCTGCCGTCCGCGGACGACGGGAGCACCCCGTCGGCCGAGGCCCCGCACGAGCGCGCGCTCTACGTGCACGGCCTGGGCGGCGCCTCCACCAACTGGACCGACCTGGCCGCGCTGCTCGCCGTCCGGTTCGACGGGTACGCCCTGGACCTGCCCGGTTTCGGTGAGTCCGCGCCGCCGCCGCGCTACTCGATCCACCGGCACGTGCAGGCCGTCGTCGACGTCCTGGAGTGGGTCGTGGCCCAGCCCGGGCCGGGCCAGGGGGCGCCGGTGCACCTGGTCGGCAACTCCCTCGGTGGCCTGGTCAGCGTGTGGGTCGCCGCCCGCCGTCCCGACCTGGTCGCCACCCTCACGCTGATCTCGGCCGCGATGCCGGTCTACCGGGTCCCGGCCGCCTTCGACCGGGCGATCGCGCTCGTCCTGCTCCCCGGGGTCCCGGCGCTGGCCGAGCGCCGGCTGGCCGGTGCCACTCCCGAGCAGCGGGTGCGCGGGCTGCTGCAGATGTGCTTCGGCGACCCGAAGCGGGTGCCCCGGGAGCGCGTCGAGGAGGCGGTCGCCGAGATGCGGCGGCGCGACGAGCAGCCGTGGGCAGGGCAGGCGCTCACCCGCAGCCTGCGCGGCCTGATGACCTCCTACCTCCGGGTCGGCCGGGCCAACGCCTGGCGGATGGCCCGGTCGGTCAAGGTGCCGTCGCTGGTGGTCTGGGGCGACCGGGACAAGCTGGTCGACCCGGCGCTGGCGCCGCGGCTGGCCGCCGTCCTGCCCGATGCCCGGCTGCAGGTGCAGGAGGGCATCGGGCACCTGGCGATGCTCGAGGCCCCCGAGCCCACCGCGCGCGCGGTGCTGGCGCTCGCCGAGGACGCCGCGGCGACCCCCGCCGAGGTACCCGCAGCCCAGGCGTGACGGGCTGGTCCGGCACCGGCCCGTCCCGGAGCGGCTCAGCCACCTCCGGGCCTCCCCGTGAGAGCCTCGTGCGCGTGACCGGTCCGGGGACGCGCGCCGCGCGCGAGGGCCAGCGTCCCGAGGCCCCCGGGCAGCGCCGTCCGGGTGTCCCCGGGCAGCGCGGTGACGAGCGGCTGCACCGCGCCGCGATGCCCGACCGGCCGCCTGCCGGGCGTGCCGCGGGCGGCGTCGCACCCCGGCAGGTGCCGGGGCCGCGGACGTCCTCGGGCCCGCTGGTCGCCCGCCGGGACCCGGTGGTCCGCGCCCGCCACTCCGCTGCGCCGCGGGGGAGCTGGCTGCGCCGTTTCGTCCGCCGGCACGGCTGGCGGGCCTACGCGATCCCGCTGCTGACGGTGGTGACCCTGGTGACCCTGGTCGACGTCGCCACCTCCGCCACCGACGGCCGGGCCGGCAGCGAGCCGGCCGCCGCGGCCGGGTCCAGCAGCGTCGCCGCCCCGCCCCTGGCCACCGCCGAGCCGTCGCCCACCGCCCCGGCCCAGGGCGAGGGCGCGCCCGCGCAGACGCCGACGGCGCCCGCCGTCACCAGCTACGTCGAGCAGGGAGCCGGCACCCTCACCGTGGTCGACGGCAGCTCACCGGTGTACGGCAGCGGCCCGCTCCAGCGCTTCGTCGTCGAGGTGGAGGACGGCATCGGCGTCGACGGCGCCCAGTTCGCCGCCGCCGTCGAGAGCACGCTCGGCGATCCCCGCTCGTGGGGGGCCGGCGGGCAGATGTCCTTCCAGCGGGTCGGTGCCGCCGAGACCGCCGCCGGCGACTACGACTTCCGGGTCAGCCTGGTGAGCCCCGGCAACATGGAGACCTACTGCCCCGGCGTGGGCACCGGCGGCTACACGTCGTGCCGGTACGGAGAGCGGGCGGTCATCAACCTCGCCCGCTGGGAGACCGCCGTCCCCGACTACGCCGGCGACATCGCCACCTACCGGCTCTACGTGGTCAACCACGAGGTCGGCCACGCGCTGGGCAACGGCCACCAGGACTGCCCCGGTCCCGGGGAGCTGGCGCCGGTCATGCAGCAGCAGACGCTCGGCCTGCAGGGCTGCGCCAAGAACGCCTGGCCCTACCCCTAGCAGCGGTTTCCCGCTGTGCGGGACGGCGGGCGGGTCGTGGGATTACGGCTGCGTGCCACGCTGTTGCGCAGTCCAGGACGACGGCTCCGTAGCCGTCGCGCCCTGATCCCGCAGCCGCGAAGGAGCACCCGTGTCGTTGCCACCCCTGGTGGAGCCCGCCGACGACCTGTCGATCGACGAGGTCCGCCGCTACAGCCGCCACCTGATCATCCCCGACGTCGGGATGGACGGGCAGAAGCGGCTCAAGAACGCCAAGGTGCTGGCCGTCGGCGCCGGTGGCCTCGGCTCCCCGGTGCTGATGTACCTCGCCGCAGCCGGTGTGGGCACGCTGGGCATCGTCGAGTTCGACACCGTCGACGAGTCCAACCTGCAGCGCCAGATCATCCACGGCCAGTCCGACGTGGGCCGCTCCAAGGCCGAGAGCGCCCGGGACTCCATCAAGGAGATCAACCCCTACGTCGACGTCCGGCTGCACGAGACCCGGCTGGACAGCGAGAACGTCCTGGAGATCTTCGCCGACTACGACCTCATCGTCGACGGCACGGACAACTTCGCGACCCGCTACCTGGTCAACGACGCCGCGGTGCTGCTGGGCAAGCCGTACGTGTGGGGCTCCATCTACCGCTTCGACGGCCAGGTCTCGGTCTTCTGGAACGAGCACGGGCCCAACTACCGCGACCTCTACCCGGTCCCGCCGCCGCCCGGCATGGTCCCCTCCTGCGCCGAGGGCGGCGTGCTGGGCGTGCTCTGCGCGACCATCGGCGCCATCCAGGCGACCGAGGCGGTCAAGCTCATCACCGGCATCGGCGAGACGCTGCTCGGCCGGCTGATGGTCTACGACGCCCTGGAGATGACCTTCCGCACCATCAAGGTGCGCAAGGACCCCGAGGGTGAGCCGATCACCGGCCTCATCGACTACGAGGCGTTCTGCGGCGTCGTCAGCGACGAGGCCCAGCAGGCCGCCGCGGGTTCGACGATCACCGTCGACGAGCTCAAGGACATGATGGACGCCGGCAAGGACTTCGAGCTCATCGACGTCCGGGAGCCCAACGAGTACGAGATCGTCTCCATCCCGGGCGCCAAGCTGATCCCCAAGGACGAGATCCTGTCCGGCCGGGCGCTGTCCCAGCTGCCGAACGACAAGCCGATCGTCCTGCACTGCAAGACCGGCGTCCGCTCCGCCGAGGCCCTCGCCGCGGTGAAGAACGCGGGCTTTCGCGACGCGGTGCACGTCCAGGGTGGCGTGACCGCCTGGGCGACCCGCATCGACAAGGCGCTGCCCACCTACTGACGAAGGACCCCCTCGCCCCCGACCCTCGCTCCGCTCGGGCCGGGACCCTGCGAGGGGGCCGTTCCAGCACGTCACCCGGGCCCCGGGACGCCGATCGGCGTCCCGGGGCCCGGGCTTGTTCTACTGGGGCCATGCCCGCACCGTCGCCCACCGACCTCCTGATGCTCTTCCAGCGGGCGCAGGCGCAGTTCACCGACCGGGTGGACGCCGTCGGGCCCAGTGAGTGGGACGCCCCGGCGCTGCCCGAGTGGAGCGTCGCCGACCTGGTGGCCCACCTGACCAGCGAGCAGCTGTGGGTGCCGCCGCTGCTGGACGGCGAGGAGCCCGGTGCGGTCGCCGGTCGCATCCCCACCGGCACCGAGGAGCTGCTCGGCGGCGACCCGCTCACCGCGTGGGAGACCGCCGCGGACGAGGCGCTGACCTCGTGGGCGGCGCCGGGCGCCCTCGACCGGACCGTCCACCTCTCCGGTGGCGCCACCTCCGCGGTCGACTACCTGGTGGAGATGACCGCGGACCTGACGGTGCACGCCTGGGACCTGGCCCGCGCCGTCGGCGGCGTGACCGAGCTGGACGGCGAGCTGGTGGCCGCCGCGTTCCGCTACGCCGAGGAGCACCTCGGGGACGACGGGGTGCCCGGGGTCATCGCCGCACCGGTCGAGGTCCCGCCGGGCGCGGACCTGCAGACCCGGCTGCTGGCCCGCTTCGGCCGCCGGGCCTGATCGCGTCCGACCCCGCGGTGCGACCTCCGGGACACCCCGGAGGAGCGACACGCGGGGCAGCTGCTGGTCGCCACCCCTAGGCTCCGTGCCGTCACTGCAGAGTCGGAGGTCGCACGATGAGTCAGCCACCCCAGGGGCAGCCCCCGTACGGGCCGGACGGGCAGCCCCCGTCGGGCGACCGGCCGTCCCAGGGCGGCGGCTGGGGGCAGCAGCCCGGTCAGCCGCAGCAGCCCGGTCAGCAGCCCGGCCAGCAGCCCGGCCAGGGCTGGGGTCAGCCCCAGCCCGGCCAGTCCCCGCAGCCCGGCCAGTCCCCGCAGCCCGGCCAGTCCCCGCAGCCCGGCCAGTCCCCGCAGCCCGGCTGGGGCCAGCCCCAGCCCGGCCCGCCCCCCGGGCAGGGCGGCGGCTGGGGTCAGCCGGCCCAGCCCGCTCCCGGCTACGGCCCGCCGGCCCCGCAGGGTGGCTGGCCGGCGCCGCCGCCCCCGAACTACGGCGACCAGCCCACCCAGGTCGGCGGCTTCGGCGTGCCCGGTCAGCCGCCCTACGGCGGTCCCGGTGGCCCGGGCGGCCCCGGGGGTCCCGGCTGGGGTGGCCCCGGCGGGTCCAGCGCCCAGGGCGGCGGGAACGGCAACAAGAAGAAGAACCTGATCATCACGGCCGTCGCGGCCCTGGTGCTGATCGTGGTGGCCGCGGTCGTCCTCGCCGTCTCCCTCGGTGGCGACGACGACGAGAGCAACACCGCCGACGGCGGGACGACCACCACGACGTCGTCGTCCCCGACCGAGTCGACGACGTCGTCCTCCAGCTCCTCCTCGTCCGGGGGCTTCTCCTCCGCGCCGCCCACCGGCGAGGCCGACGCCGCGGGCTTCCTCGCCCAGCTCCCGGCCGACTTCGTCGACTGCGCGCCGAAGGAGCTCGCCGGTGACGGCGACCTCGCAGCTGCCAGCTGCGGCCCGGCGCAGACCCAGCCGGGCCCGTCGGAGGCGATGTTCTACCTCTACCCGGACGTCGCCACGCTGGACCAGGTCTTCCTCAACGACGTCACCACCGAGGGCCTGACCGAGTTCCCCTCGACCGGTGAGATCGACTGCTCGACGGCGACGGGCTACGGCCCGTGGACCTACACCGACGGCACCCCCGGTGGGCAGGTCGCCTGCCAGATCCTCGCCGAGGGCTACGTCGTCATCGCCTGGACCGACGACGACTTCCTGACCGAGGGGCTGATCCGCGCTCCGGGCACCACCCAGGCCGATGTCAGCGCGCTCTACGAGTGGTGGACCTCGGCGAACAGCGAGTACCAGGGCTGAGCCCCGGAGCAGGGCACGTGGGGCGCTCACCCGGACCGGGGGACCGGACCGCCGAGGACGTCGACGAGGCCGTCTTCGACGCGGTCGAGGCGATCCCGCCGGGCCGGGTGAGCACCTACGGGGCGATCGGGCGGCTGGTCGGGGTGGGTCCCCGGCGGGTCGCCCGTGCGCTGTCCGGCGGCGGTGGGGCCGCGGTGCCCTGGTACCGCGTGCTGCGGGCCGACGGCACCCCCGCCGAGGCGGTCCGGGTGCGGCAGCTGGAGCTGCTCGCCGGCGAGGGGGTGCCGCTGCGCGGCTCCCGCGTCGACCTCGCCGCGGTCGGCTGGCCCGACGAGCGGGGCTGACCGGCCTCCTCCGGAGCGGGGCCGCAGGACTGTCGTACCCCCGTGGTCTCATCGAGGGGTGCGGGGGGAGACAGCGGTCGCGGCGACGGCCCAGCAGGCGCCGGTCTACCGGCTCGTGCAGCCCGAGGTCACGCCGTTCGTGCGGCCCCGGCTCGACCCGACCCAGCAGGCGGTGGTCGACCACCGCACCGGCCCGCTGCTGGTGCTCGCCGGTCCCGGCACCGGCAAGACCACCACGATCGTCGAGGCGGTCGCCGCCCAGATCGAGGCCGGCGCCGACCCCGAGCGGATACTGGTCCTCACCTTCAGCCGCAAGGCCGCCGCGGAGCTGCGCACCCGGATCACCGCCCGGGTCGGCCGCACCATCCGCGAGCCGGTGGCCCGCACGTTCCACTCCTACGCCTTCGGTGTGCTGCGCCGGGCGGCCGTCCTCCGCGGCGAGCCCGCGCCGCGGCTGCTCACCTCCGCCGAGCAGGACGCCGTCGTCGCCGAGCTGCTGCGCGGTGACGCCGACCAGGAGGGCGTCGTCCGCTGGCCGGACGAGCTGGCCGAGGCGCTGGCCATGCCCGGGTTCCGCGACGAGCTGCGCGACCTGCTGCTGCGTGCCACCGAGCGGGGCATCGACGCCCGCCGGCTGGCGGCCTGGGGGCAGGAGCGGGGGCTGCCGCACTGGGTGGCCGCCGCCGACTTCCTCCGGCAGTACCAGGACGTCTCCTACTTCGCCACGGTCGCCCGCGGCGGGGCCAGCGGCTACGACCCGGCCGAGCTGGTGCGCACCGCGATCGACGAGCTGCGCGCCGACCCCGAGCTGCTGCGCGCCGAGCGCGAGCGCGCCGGCTGGCTGTTCGTCGACGAGTACCAGGACACCGACCCGGGCCAGGTCGAGCTGGTGGAGCTGCTCGCCGGCGGCGGTGGCGACCTGGTCGTCGTCGGCGACCCGGACCAGGCCATCTACGCCTTCCGCGGTGCCGAGCCGCGCGGCATCGTCGAGTTCCCCGACCGCTTCCGGCACCGCGACGGCCGGCCGGCCGACCGGCTGTCCCTCGGGGTCTGCCGCCGTTCGGGGGCCGAGCTGCTGGCGGTCAGCCGCCGGGTCGCCGAGGGGCTGCCCGGGCCCTGGGAGCACCGCCGGCTGGTCCCGGCCGAGGGCACCGACCCGGGCCGCGCCGAGGTGCACGTCTTCGACTCCCCGTCGATGGAGGCGGCCTTCGTCGCCGACACGATGCGCCGGGCGCACCTCCTCGACGGGGTGCCGTGGTCGCAGATGGCGGTCGTGGTCCGGTCCGCGAGCGCCAGCCTGGCGCCGGTCCGCCGCGCGCTGACCCAGGCCGGGGTGCCGGTCGCGGTCTCCGCCGACGACGTCGCGCTCGCCGGGCAGCCGGCCGTCCAGCCGCTGCTCGCGGCGCTGGGTGCGCTGCTGCCGCCGCGGCGCACGGCGGCGCAGCAGGCGGAGATCGAGTCCGGCGCCGCGCTGCCCGACCCGGCCGCCGCGGAGACCGAGGCCGGGCTGGACGAGACGGCGGCCGAGGCGCTGCTGGCCTCCCCGCTCGGCGGCGCCACCGTGCTCGACCTGCGCCGGCTGCGGCGGGCCGCCCGCCGGGCCATGGCGGTGCGCGGGGAGGACGCGGCCGTCCGCGGGGCACCGCTGGCGACCGTGCTCGCCGACGCGACGCTGCTCGACGCGCTGCCCGAGCACCTGGCCCGCCCCGCGGCGCGGGTCGCCCGGGTGCTCTCGGCCGGTCGGCTGGCCCTGGCCTCCGACGGCAGCGCCGAGGACGTGCTGTGGGCGATGTGGCAGGCCAGCGGCCTGTCGGCCAGGTGGGCTCGGGCCAGCGCCGCCGGCGGGCCCACCGGGGCGGTCGCCGACCGCGACCTCGACGCCGTCGTCTCGCTGTTCGACGCCGCGGCCGGCTTCGTCGACCGCCTCCCGCACGCCGGGGTGGCGGCCTTCGTCGAGCACCTGGCCGCGCAGAGCCTGCCCGGCGACAGCGGTGCCGCGCGGGCGCCGGCCGGCGAGACGGTGCGGCTGCTCACCGCGCACGCCGCCAAGGGGCTGGAGTGGGACCTGGTCTGCGTCGCCGGGGTGCAGGAGGGGCTGTGGCCCGACCTGCGCAGCCGGGCCAGCCTGCTCGGCGCCGAGGACCTGGTGGACGCCGCCGGCGGCGCCGACCCGGCCACCCTCGACCGGCGCACCCTGGCGCTGGCCGAGGAGCGCCGGCTGTTCTACGTCGCCTGCACGCGGGCCCGGCGGCGGCTGCTGGTCACCGCCGTCGACGGCGCGCTGGAGGGCGGCGACGCCGGCGCGACCGCGTCCCGCTTCCTGGACCTGGTCGCCCCGCCGCCCGCCGAGGGTGACGGCGTCCGGCCGCACACCCCGCTGCCCCGCCAGCTCACCCTGCCCGCGCTGGTGGCCGAGCTGCGCCGGCACCTCACCGACCCGCACACCCCGCCGGCCCGGCGGTCCAGCGCCGCGGCGGTGCTGCGCCGGCTGGCCGCCGAGCGGGTGCCCGGCGCCGACCCGGCCGGCTGGTGGGGGCTGGCCCCCCTGTCCGACGACGCGCCGCTGGTCGACCCGGCCGAGGTCGTGCCGGTCCGCCCGTCGGCCATCGACACCTTCCAGCGCTGCCCGCTGCGCTGGGTGCTCGGGGCGGTCGGCGCCGAGGCCGCGCCGGAGGCCACCCGCACGGTGGGCTCGGCCGTGCACGACGTCGCCCAGCAGGTCGCCGAGGGGCTGCCGCCGGCCGACGCGCCGGCGGTGCTCGACGCCGAGCTCGACGGCCTGGACCTCGGCCCAGGCTGGTTCGACCAGCGGCAGCGGGAACGGGCCCAGGAGATGCTGACCAAGTTCCTGGCCTGGCACGCCCGCGCCGACCGCGAGCTGGTCGCCGCCGAGGAGGACTTCGACGTCGTCGTGGGCCGGGCGCGGCTGCGCGGGCAGGTCGACCGGCTCGAGCGCGACGGCCAGGGCCGGCTGGTGGTCGTCGACCTCAAGACCGGCAAGACCCCGCCGCGCACCGTCGAGGAGCACGGCCAGCTCGCCGCCTACCAGCTCGCCGTCACCGAGGGCGCCTTCGCCGACCACGGCCGGGCGACCGGCGGCGCGGCGCTGCTGCAGGTCGGTGGCTCGCAGAAGGCAGCCAAGGAGCACGCGCAGCCGCCGCTGCCGCCCGACGTCGACCCGCGCCAGAGCTGGGCCGGTGAGCTGATCGCCGAGGTCGGTGAGGGCATGGGTGGCGCCGAGTTCCTCGCCCGCACCGACACCGACTGCGAGCGGTGCGCGTTCCGCCGCAGCTGCCCGATGCAGGAGTCTGGCCGGCAGGTGACCCGGTGACGCCCCGGTCCGCGGCCGCCGACGGGCAACTCGCCTTCGACCTGCCCGGCATGGTGCCGGTCGTCGCGCCCGAACCACCCCGGTTGCTCTCCCCGGCCGAGGTCGCCGCCCGCTGCGGGCTCGGCCACGCCCCGTCCGACGAGCAGGCGGGCGTCGTCTCGGCCCCCGTCGACCGGCCGCTCGTCGTCGTGGCCGGCGCCGGGTCGGGCAAGACCGAGACGATGGCCGCCCGGGTCGCCTGGCTGGTCGCCAACCAGCTCGTCGCCCCCGAGGCGGTGCTCGGCCTCACGTTCACCCGCAAGGCCGCCAGCGAGCTCAACGCCCGGGTCCGCCTCCGGCTCGGCGCGCTCGCCACCCACCCCGACACCGACCCGGCGCTGCGGGAACGGCTCGCCGTCGCCGCACCCACCGTCGCCACGTACCACGGGTACGCGGCCAGCATCGTCGCCGAGCACGGCCTCCGGATCGGCGTCGAGCCCGGCTCCGGGGTCCTGGGGCCGGCCATGTGCTGGGGGCAGGCCGCCACCGCCGTCGCCGGACACACCGGCGACATGAGCGACGTCGCGCTCGGCCTGGTCACCACCACCGAGGACGTCCTGCAGCTGGCCGCCGAGCTCGGCGAGCACGACATCACCCCCGCCCAGCTGCGCGCCTGGACCGCCCGGTTCGAGGCGCAGCTGCGCGGCTACCCCGACGCAGGCAAGAAGAAGGGCCCGTACGCCGAGGTCCTCAAGGTGCTGGTCCGGCAGCGCGCCCGGGTGGCGCTGCTGCCGATGGTCGAGGCGTTCGAGGCCCGCAAGCGCGCCGCCGGCGCCATCGACTACGCCGACCAGGTGTCCTTCGCCGCCCGGGTCGCGGTCACCTCGGCCGAGGTGGGGCGGCGCGAGCGGGCCCGCTGGCGGGTCGTGCTGCTCGACGAGTACCAGGACACCAGCGTCGGTCAGCTGCGCATGCTGGAGGCGCTCTTCGGCGGCCCGGGCGGGCACCCGGTGCTCGCCGTCGGCGACCCGCGGCAGTCGATCTACGGCTGGCGCGGCGCCTCCGCCGGCACCATCGAGCGCTTCGCCCGCACCTTTCCGGGCACACCCGAGCGCCCGGCCGAGCGGCTGACCCTGTCGACCAGCTGGCGCAACGACCGGGCGGTGCTCGCCATCGCCAACGCGGTGTCGGCGATGCTGCCCGAGCCCGCCGTGCCGCTGCCCGACCTCACCGCCTCGCGGGTGGCCGGCGCGGGCGGGGTCCACGTCGGGCTGTACGAGACCGTCGACGAGGAGACCAACGCCCTGGCCGACCGGCTGGCCGCCGAGTGGGACCGGACCACCCCGCGGCGCCCCACCATCGCCGTGCTCGCCCGGCGCCGGGCCCAGCTGCCGGGCATCGCCGCCGCGCTGCGGGTCCGCGGCCTGCCGGTGGAGGTCGTCGGCCTCGGCGGCCTGCTCGACGTGCCGGAGGTCTCCGACGTCGTCGCCACGCTGCGGGTGCTCGTCGACCCGACCGCCGGTGACGCGCTGGGCCGGCTCCTGACGGGGGCCCGGTGGCGGATCGGGCCCCGCGACCTCGCCACGCTGGAGGCCCGCTCCCGGGCGCTGGTCCGCGAGCGCGGCACCGCGGCACCGGTCGAGGACGCCACCCCGCCCGAGCCCGGCGCCCCGGCGAGCCCGGCCCCGCCGCGCGAGCGGGGCAGCATCATCGAGGCGCTCGACGACCTCGGCCGCCCGGAGGCCTACTCCGCGGAGGGCCACCGCCGGCTGCGGCGGCTGGCCAACGAGCTGTCGGCGCTGCGCTCCCGGCTCGGCGAGCCGCTGCCCGACCTCGTCGACGAGGTCGTGCGCACCCTCGGCCTGGAGACCGAGCTGGCCAGCCACCCCGACGTCACCCCGGGCGGCGCGCGCACCCACCTCGACGCGCTGCACGAGGTCGCCGCCGAGTTCTCCGAGCTGGCCGAGCTGCCCTCGCTGCCGGCCTTCCTCGGCTACCTCGCCGACGCCGAGGTCCGCGAGCGCGGCCTGGAGCCCGGGGAGGTCGCGGTGAACCCCGAGGCGGTGCAGCTCCTCACCGGCCACTCGGCCAAGGGCCTGGAGTGGGACGTCGTCGCCGTGCCGGGCATGACCGTCGGCCAGTTCCCGGCCAAGGGCGACGCCTCCGACTCCTGGATCCGCGACCCGGGCGCCGTCCCGGTCGACCTGCGGGCCACCGACCGCGCCGAGCTGCCCCGCCTGCACCTCCCGGTGCCCGGCTCCGGCGACCAGGCCGCCGTCCGCGACGCGCTCGACGACTACGTCGCGGAGTGGAAGGACTTCGGGCTGGCCGAGGAGATCCGGCTCGGCTACGTGGCGGTGACCCGGGCCAAGCACGTGCTGCTGTGCTCGGGCAGCTGGTGGCGCGACGGCAAGACGGTGTGCGGGCCGTCGTCGCTGCTGCTCGCTGTGAAGGCGGCCTGCGAGGACGGCGCCGGCGTGGTCGGCACCTGGGCCGACCCGCCCGACGAGGACGCGGAGAACCCGGCGCTGGCCGAGTGGCCGGTGGGCATCTGGCCGGCCGACCCGCTCTCCTCCGGCCGGCGGCGGG
Source organism: Modestobacter versicolor (assembly GCF_014195485.1). Classification (NCBI taxonomy): domain Bacteria; kingdom Bacillati; phylum Actinomycetota; class Actinomycetes; order Geodermatophilales; family Geodermatophilaceae; genus Modestobacter; species Modestobacter versicolor. Next base: position 427,604 of record NZ_JACIBU010000002.1, on the reverse strand, counting down.
CGCTCAGCGCGGCCGCCGAGCTGGTCGCCGCCTCCGAGCCGCACCCGCTCACCGAGCGGGCGCTCGGCGCCGAGGACGACCCGCTGGTGGCCGACTGGCTGCGCGACGCCGACCTGCTGCTGCGCGAGCGCGCCGAGCACTCTCGCGGGGTCGTCGAGGTGCCGCTGCCCGCGCACCTGTCGGTCTCCGCCCTCGTGGCGCTGCGCCGCGACCCCGACGAGCTGGCCCGCCGGCTGCGCCGGCCGATGCCCGCGGCACCCGCGCCGCTGGCCCGGCGGGGCACCGCCTTCCACGCCTGGCTGGAGGAGCGCTTCGGCACCTCCCGGCTCATCGACCTCGACGAGCTGCCCGGCAGCGGTGACGCCGCCGCGGCACCGGACGAGGCGCTGGCCTCGCTGCAGCAGGCGTTCCTGCGCGGTGAGTGGGCCGACCGCCAGCCGGTCGACGTCGAGGCGCCGTTCGAGACCCCGCTCGGGCCGCTGACCCTGCGCGGTCGGATCGATGCCGTCTACGCCACCCCCGACGGCGGCTACGAGGTCATCGACTGGAAGACCGGGCCGGTGCCGACCCCCGCCGAGCTCACCGCCGCGGCGGTCCAGCTGGCCGCCTACCGGCTCGGCTGGTCGCGCCTGACCGGGGTGCCGGTCGAGCGGGTCAGCGCGGGCTTCCACCACGTCGCGGCCGGCGTCACCCTGCGCCCGGTCGACCTGCTCGACGAGGCCGGTCTGCTGGCCCTGGTCACCGGGGCGGCGGGGTGATCGTCCGGGACGCCGAGGAGCGCGACCTGCCGGCCGTGGTCGCGCTGTACGCCGACGACGAACTCGGGGCGACCCGGGAGCAGGTGGAGGACCCGCTGCCGGCGGAGTACCTCCGGGCGTTCGCCGCGATCCGCGACGACCCCCGGCACCGACTGGTGGTGGCCGAGGTGGAGGGCGAGGTCGTCGGCACGCTGCAGCTGTCCTTCGTGCCCCACCTGGTCCGCCGCGGCGGTGAGCGGGCGCAGGTCGAGGCCGTCCGGGTGGCCGCCGGTCAGCGGGGGAGCGGGCTCGGTCGCCGGCTGCTGGAGTGGGCCGTCGACCAGGCGCGGGAACGGGGCTGCGTGCTGGTGCAGCTGACCACCGACGCCACCCGGGCCGATGCCCGTCGCTTCTACGCGTCCCTCGGCTTCACCGCGAGCCACGTCGGGATGAAGCTCCCGCTGCCCTGACGCCGGCGCTCCGGCGGCACCAGCGCCGGTCGCCGCCGGGGGTCAGGCGACGAAGGACGCCAGCGCCTCGTCCAGCCACGGGTAGAGCTCCTCGGCGGGGGTGCTGAGCCGGGCCTTCAGGTCCCGGGTCGGCTCGTCGGCGAGCACCTCGAGCGAGCCCGCGGCGACCCCGTCGTAGGCCTGGCTGACGACGCTGGCGGCGCTCACCTTGGGCACCGTCCACCGCTGGGACATCGGGGTGTCGACCATGCCGACGAGCAGCCCGACCACATGGGTGCCCTGCCCGCGGAGCTCGACCCGCAGCGCGTTGGTCGCCGACCACATCGCCGCCTTCGACGCCGCGTAGCCGGTCGGCACGTTGATCCAGGCGGCCAGGGACAGCACGTTCAGCAGCGTCCCGCCGCCGTTGGCCGCCAGCACCGGGGCGAATTCCGTGGCGACGCGCAGGGTGCCGAAGAAGTTCGTCTCGAACACCCGGCGCAGCTCGTCCTCCGGGCCGGAGATGGAGTCGCCCGCGGGGGCGATCCCCGCGTTGTTGACCAGCAGGTCGACGTCGGTCGCGGTCGCGGCGGCCGCCGCGACGCTCGTGGGGTCGGTGATGTCGAGGGTCAGGGGGCGCACCCGGGGGTCGTCCCAGTCCCTCGGGGTGCGCGCCGCCACGAACACCGCGCGGGCACCGCGCTCCAGCGCCTGGTGCACGAACTGCTCCCCGAGCCCGCCGTTGGCGCCGGTGACGAGCACCGTCCGACCGTTCAGTGCCTGGTCCATCTAGACTCCTCGATCAAGTGGGGACTGTCCCCACGAGCTTAGTGGGGAGCCTCCCCACTTTGTTGAGGAGGGCGCTGTGCCCGTTCGGGCCGATAGTGGGACGTCGCGCCCGCTGCGCGCCGACGCCCAGCGGAACCGGGACGCGATCCTCGACGCGGCGCGGGAGACGTTCGAGGCCGAGGGCGTGCTCGCCCCGCTCGACGGCATCGCGCTGCGCGCCGGGGTCGGCAACGCCACGCTCTACCGCAACTTCCCGACCCGGGACGACCTGCTGGCGGCCGTGCTGCAGACCAACACCGCCGCGGCTCTGGAGGAGGCGGCGGAGCTGGCTCGCACGCTCCCGCCCCGGGAGGCGCTGGCCGAGTGGCTGGTGCGGATGGCCTGGCAGATGCGGATCTGGCACGACCTGCCGTACTGCCTCTCCACCGCCTGCGTCGACCCGGACTCGCCGCTCACCGCCACCCGCTCACCGCTGCTCGACCGGACCGGCGTCCTGCTGGACCAGGCGAAGCGGACCGGCGACGCCCGCGGGGCGGTGACGGCCGAGGAGGTGTTCGAGCTGGTCACCACCCTGTCGTGGGGGGTCGACCGGTTCGGCGACGACGAGCAGGCCGCCCGTCGGCGGGTCGGGCTCGCCACCGCGGGCCTGTTCACCGAGCCCGTCCGCTAGCCGGCGGTGGTCGGGCTCCGGCGTCAGCTGGGCGGGGCGTGCAGGCCGGCCCGCGGGTGCAGCTCCGGGCCGCGGGCGACCCGGTCCAGCACCGCCCGGGCCAGCTGCTCGGGCGCCTGCTCCGGCACCCAGTGCGTGATGCCGGCCAGCTCGACGAACCGGTAGTCGCCGGTCACCTGGTCCGCGCACGCCTCGGCGGCGGTCCGGCCCACGGCGACGTCCTCGTCGCTCCACACGTACGTCGTCGGCACCCCCACCGGGTCGACCGGCGTGCTCGAGCTCATCGCCCGGTACCAGTTCAGCGCCGCGGTGAGCGCGCCCGGTGCGGAGAGCTGCTCGACGTAGGCGTCGACCGCCTCGGCCGGCACCCCGGGCGCCTCGAGCATCCGGCGCAGCCGCCGGGCGCCGTCCTCGAGGAGCACCTCCTCGGCCTTGCCGGCCTGCCAGAACAGCTTGATGTAGGCCGACCGCTCCTTCTGCTCCGGGTCGGCGCGGAAGGCCAGCGTGTAGGCCGTCGGGTGCGGCACCGACACCGCGGTGAGCGTGCGCACCCGGTCCGGGTGCCAGGCGGCCAGCCCCCAGGCGACGTTCGCGCCCCAGTCGTGCCCGACGACGTCGGCGACCGGGACGTCGAGCGCGGTCATCAGGTCCGCGGTCACCTGCACGAGGTTGGTCAGCGCGTAGGCGTCCACCTCGTCGGGCCGCGCGCCGGGGGAGTAGCCCAGCTGGTCCGGCGCGTAGGTGCGCAGCCCGGCGCCGGCGAGCAGCGGCGTCACCGACGACCAGCTCAGCGACGTCTCCGGGAACCCGTGCAGCAGCAGCACCGGCGGGCCGTCCTCCGGGCCGTCGGTCCGCACGTCGAAGGTCAGGTCGCCGACGTCCACCTGCAGCATCCCCACGGCCATGCAGGGAACCTAGCCCGCCGCGGTCCGGGCGGGTCGGCGCCACCGGCTACGGTCCCGTGCGTGAGCAGCAGCGCCGAACGCGACTTCGTCACCGCCCACCTCGACGACCTGCACGCCGACCTGGACGCCTGGTTGCGCATCCCGTCGATCTCCGCGGACCCGGCGCACGCCGGCGACGTGGCCGCCAGCGCCGAGTGGCTGGCCGAGGCGCTGCGCCGCACCGGGTTCCCGACCGTGGAGATCTGGGAGACCGAGGGTGCCCCGGCCGTCTTCGCGGAGTGGCCGTCGGCCGACCAGGACGCGCCGGTCGCGCTGGTCTACGGCCACCACGACGTCCAGCCGGTCGACCCGCTGGAGCTGTGGGAGCACCCGCCGTTCGAGCCCACCCGGGTCGAGACGCCCGACGGTCCCGAGCTGCACGCCCGCGGCGCCATCGACGACAAGGGCAACGTCGCCTTCCACCTGCTCGGCATGCGGGCGCACCTGGCCGCCACCGGCCGGGACACCCCCGCGGTCACGGTCAAGATGATCATCGAGGGCGAGGAGGAGTCCGGCTCGCCGTTCTTCGCCGACCTGCTGCGGTCGCACGCCGACCGGCTGCGCTGCGACGTCGTGGTGGTCAGCGACACCGGCATGGCCGCCCCCGACCTGCCCAGCGCTGTCACCTCGATGCGCGGCCTGGCCGATGCCGAGATCACGCTGCGCGGCCCGGCCGTCGACCTGCACTCCGGTTCCTTCGGCGGCGCCGTCCCGAACCCGCTGCACGCCCTCGCCGAGCTGGTGGCGAGCCTGCACGACGCGGACGGCAAGGTGACGCTGCCCGGCTTCTACGACGCGGTCCGCCCGCTGTCGGACCGCGAGCGCGAGCTGATGGGCCGGGTGCCCTTCGACGAGGCCGCCTGGCTGGCCGGCCCGGCCGCCTCCCGCACCACGACCGGCGAGGCCGGCTTCTCCACCCAGGAGCGGATCGGCGCCCGCCCCACCGCCGAGGTCAACGGCATGTGGGGCGGCTACCAGGGCCCCGGGCACAAGACGATCATCCCGGCCGAGGCGCACGCCAAGATCACCTTCCGGCTGGTCGCCGACCAGCGCCCCGAGGAGATCGGGCCGATGGTCCGGGCCTGGGTCGAGGCCCACCTGCCCGCGGGCATCGAGGCCGACGTCCACGTGCCCGCCGGCGGCGTCGCCCCCTGCGCCAGCGACCTGGACTCCCCGTACATGGACGCGCTGCTCAGCGCGATCGCCCAGGCCTGGGACACCCAGGCCGACCAGGTGCTGTTCATGAAGGAGGGCGGCAGCGGTCCCGAGGCCGACCTCGCCGAGCAGCTCGGCGCGCCGCTGGTCTTCCTCGGTGCCGGGCTGCCCACCGACCGGATCCACTCGCCGAACGAGCGCGTCCTGCTGCCGATGCTCCACCGCGGTGCGGAGGCGACCGCGCACCTGTGGCGCGAGCTGGCGGGCGTCCGCCCCCCGGCGCGCTGACCGGCCGGAGGAGTCGACGGTGTCTGGTGACCAGGGCGAGCTGACCGGGGAGAGCTTCGGCGGCTACCGGGTGCTCGGGGTGCTGGGCACCGGCGGCATGGGCCGGGTGCTCCGCGCGCACGACGCCGAGCACGAGCGCGACGTCGCGCTCAAGGTGCTGCACCCGCAGTGGGCGCAGGACGAGGGGTACCGCGAGCGGTTCCGCCGCGAGGCGCGCATCGCCGCCCGCCTCAACGAGCCGCACGTCATCCCGATCCACCGGTTCGGCGAGATCGACGGCCGGCTGTTCCTGGACATGCGGCTGGTCGAGGGCGAGGACCTGGCGTCGCTGCTGGTGCGGTCCGGCCCGCTCGACCCCGCCCGCGCGGTCGACCTGGTCGGGCAGGTCGCCCGGGCGCTGGACGCCGCGCACGCCGACGGCCTGGTGCACCGCGACGTCAAGCCGTCCAACGTGCTCCTCGTCGGCCGCGGTGACGGCGTCGACCTGGCCGACTCCTCGGTCGGGGAGGACTTCGCCTACCTCGTCGACTTCGGCATCGCCCGCACCGCCGACCCCGGCGACGGGCCGGCGCTGACCAGCACCGGCTTCGCCGTCGGCAGCACTGAGTACATGGCCCCCGAGCGCTTCGGCGGGCCGGTGCTGGACGGCCGGGCCGACGTCTACTCGCTGGCCTGCGTGCTGTTCGAGCTGCTCACCGGGCAGCGCCCGTTCGCCGCCGCCGACCCGGCGGGGCTGATGCACGCCCACCTCTACGAGCAGCCGACCGCACCGTCCGCGCTGCGACCGGGCCTGCCCGAGCTGCTGGACGGCGTCGTGCTGCGCGGGCTGGCCAAGGACCGCGAGCAGCGCTGGACCTCGGCCGGGGGCATGGCCGCCGCCGCGCGCGCCGCGCTGGCCGTCAACGGGGTCGAGGTCCCGCGGCCGGCCGAGCACCCCGACGCCGTCCCGACCGTGCTCGGCGCGGTGTCCCCGACCGGCGGCGACGGGCGGACGGCGACCCGCCCGCGGCCGCTGGTGCCCAGCACGCCCACGGCCGTCGGCGCCCCGGCGTCGGTCGCCGCTGCGCCGGGCGGCGTCCCGGCGCCCGGCAACGGCCCGGTGCCGCCCCCCGCGTGGTCCGACCCGGGCGCCGCCGGCCGGCCGGCCCAGCCGCAGCCGGCCGCCCGGTTCGGCATCGGCTCGCTGCTCGCGGTCGCCGCGGTCCCGGTGCTCGCGGTCATCGCGCTCGGCGTGCTGCTCCTGCTCACCGACCGCCGCGCCGACCGCGCCGCCGACCAGGCGGTCGACGCCGCGAGCCGGCTGCTCGCCTTCTCCGTCCCCAGCAACGTCGACGCCGCCGACTGCACGACGGCCGAGCCCGGTGGGGACGTCGTGCGCGAGCTGAGCTGCGGCCCGACCGTGGACGGCGAGGGCCCCACCAGCGGCACGTACTCGGTGGTGGCCGGGGACGGCGCCGCCGATGCCTTCGCCGCGGACGTCGCCGCCCAGGAGCTCGACGAGCTGGCCGACGTCTTCGAGTGCGGGTCGGGCGAGGACACGCAGGGCTGGACGTCGGTGACCGACGTCGACACCGACGGCGACGAGGTGGAGGTCGGCCGGCTGGCGTGCTGGGTCGACGACGACGGCGACTCGGTGCTGAGCTGGACCTGGCCCGACATCGGCGCCCGGTCGGTGGTCGAGCTGCGCGGCGGTGGCGGCGGGGGGCTCTCGGACCTGCGCTCCTGGTGGGACTCCACCGCCGACCGCGGCTACTGAGCGGCAATAGGCTGGACCGGTGAGCGACCTGGGCAGCGGACAGCGGACGCCCGCCCCCGGCTGGTACCCCGACCCGGACGGCGCCCCCGGCACGGTGCGCTGGTGGAACGGCGTGACCTGGTCCGACGTCACCACCCCCGCCGGTCCCGGCGTCGACGTCGGCCGGGCCTTCGAGCCCGCCGACCGGGCCGCGCAGCCGCCCGCGTCGAGCTGGGAGTCCTGGGGCACCGACGAGGACGACGAGGGACCCGCCTCCCCGCTGCGCACCCGCCGCCGTCCGCTGCTGCTCGGGCTCGGCGCGCTGGGCGTCGTCCTGCTGCTGGTGCTCGTCGCGGTGCTGCTGGACGGCGGGGGCTCCGACGCCGACGGTGACCCACCGCCGGTGGCCGGCCCGACGAGCCAGCCGGGCAACACCTTCCCGCCGGGCACCGTGCGGATCTTCGACGAGGCCGCCGGCATCTCCTACCCGTTCCTCGGCGACGGCTGGCTGGAGTGGGACCGGCCCTACCAGGACGAGACCACCGAGACCGCGGGCCAGTACTTCGTCACCCAGGAGGACCTGCCCGGCGGGTTCGACGTCTTCATCGCCCAGTGCACGTCCGGTCCGCTGGTCGACGAGTACGGCTACACCGGCGCCTCGAGCCTGCAGGCGACGGTCACCGCGGTGGCCGGCTCCGTGCGGCAGCTGTACTACCCGGGACCCAACGAGCAGGAGGTCCGCCGCGACGAGGCGTTGACCGTCGACGGGGCCCCGGCCTGGCTCTACGAGTTCGACCTCAGCTGGGACGAGCCCGGCTACGACGCCTCGGGCGAGCGGGCGGCGCTGCTGCTGGTCGACGTCGGCCGGGCGACGCCCGCGCTGCTCTACCTCTCGATCCCCAACACGCACGCCGAGCTGTACGGGGTCATCGACCGGGTCCTGGCCGACGTCGACGTGCTCTGAGCCGCCGCCCGCCACCCGGGTGGGGGAACCGGCCACCGGCGTGCCGGCGGACGCGGTTAGGGTCGGGAACGTGACAGCAGCTGGGGCCGACCTGACCCTGCGGCACCCGGTGGAGCGGTTCACGCTCGACAACGGGCTGCGGGTCGTGCTCGCGCCGGACCGGAGTGTCCCCGTCGTCGCCGTGAGCGTCTTCTACGACGTCGGTATGCGATCCGAGCCGCCGGGCCGCACCGGGTTCGCGCACCTCTTCGAGCACATGATGTTCCAGGGGTCGGCGAACGTCCCGAAGATGGAGCACGCGCGCCTGGTGCAGGCCGCCGGCGGCACCTTCAACGGGTCGACGCACCAGGACTACACGAACTACTTCCAGGCGCTGCCCTCCGAGGCGCTGGAGCGGGCGATCTTCCTCGAGGCCGACCGGATGGCGGCCCCGGCGATCACCGAGGAGAACCTCCGCAACCAGATCGACGTGGTGAAGGAGGAGATCCGGGTCAACGTGCTCAACCGGCCCTACGGCGCCTTCCCGTGGCTGCAGCTGCCGGAGATCGCGTTCGAGAGCTTCGCCAACACCCACGACGGCTACGGCTCCTTCGTCGACCTGGAGTCCTCCACCGTCGACGACGCCACCGACTTCTTCTCCCGGTACTACGCGCCCAGCAACGCGGTGCTCTGCATCGGCGGCGACCTGGACGTCACCGAGACCGAGGCGCTGGTGCGCCGCTGGTTCGACCCGGTGCCCGCCCGGCCCGCGCCGCCGGCCCCGGTGGTGGGGGAGCCCTCGCCGACCACGGTGCGCCGCGGCGTCGTCGAGGACGCCCTGGCCCCGGCGCCCGCGGTGGCGATCGGCTGGCGGGTGCCCGACCCGGTCGGCGACCTGGACACCTACCTGGGCACGGTGCTGCTCACCGAGCTGCTCAGCGAGGGCGACGCCTCCCGCCTGGAGCGCCGGCTGCTGCACACCGACCGGCTGGCGGTCGCGCAGAGCAGCTACCTCGGCCTGTTCGGCGACCCGTTCGACGTCCGGGACGCGACGCTGCTGGTCAGCCAGGTGCACCACCCCGCCGACGTCCCCGTCGACCGGGTGCTGCAGGCCGTGCACGAGGAGATCGACAAGGTCGCCACCGACGGCGTCCCCGCCGACGAGCTGGCCCGGGTGACCGCGCGCACCGAGGCCCAGCTGCTGCAGCAGGCCGACTCGGTGCTGGGCCGCACGCTGGGCTTCGCCTCGGCCGAGCTCGTCCACGGGCGGGCCGAGCTCGCCGGTGAGCTGGCCGCCCGGCTGGCCGCGGTCACCCCCGAGCAGGTGCAGGCGGCGGCCCGCGGGCTCTCGCCCGACACCGCCGCGATCCTGGAACTGCGCGCGACCGGAGGTCAGTCCCGATGAGTGCGCCCGTCCTCGACCTGTCCCTGGTCCCGCCGCTGGGCGAGCCCCGCCCCACCCCGGTCCCCGAGGTGCACGAGACGACGCTGCCCAGCGGGCTGCGGCTGGTCGTCGTGCCCCGCCCGGGTGTGCCGCTGGTCGAGCTGCGGCTGCGGGTGCCCTTCGCCGCCTCCGCCGCCCGCCAGGCCGCCACCCACGCCGCGCGCACCAGCGTGCTCACCGGCGCCGTGCTGCTGGGCACCGCCGGCCACGACCAGCTGGAGATCGCCCAGCTGCTGCAGGCGCACGGCGGGGAGCTGTCGGTCTCGGCCGACGCCGACCGGCTGCTCTTCTCCACCACGATGCTGCCCGACGGCCTGGCACCGGTGCTCGGGGTGCTGGCCGAGCTGCTCACCGCGGCGACCTACCCGGCCGGTCCGGTCGACGCCGAGCGCTCCCGGGTGGTCGAGCGGATCCACATCGCCCGGTCGCAGCCCGGTGTGATCGCCCGCAGCGCCCTGGCCGCGCGGCGCTACGGCGCGCACCCCTACGCCCAGCAGCTGCCCTCGGCCGACCTGGTCGGCTCGGTGACCCCGGCCGCGCTGCGCAAGCTGCACCGCGACCGGGTGCTGCCCGCGGGCAGCACGCTCGTGCTGGTCGGCGAGGTCGACCCGGCCGCCGCGGCCGACGCCGTCGGCACCGCGCTGGCCGGCTGGGTGGCGGAGGGCAAGGCCGTCGCCGCGGCCCCCGTCCCGGACGTCGCCCCGGCCCCGCTGCAGCTGGTGCACCGCCCCGGCGCGGTCCAGTCCAACATCCGGCTCGGCGGGCCCGCGCCCGGCCGCACCGACCCGCAGCTGCCCGCCGTCCGGCTGGCCAGCATGGTCTTCGGCGGGTACTTCTCCTCCCGGCTGGTGGAGAACATCCGCGAGCGGCGGGGCTACACCTACAGCCCGCGCAGCGGGGTCGAGCACCTCATGGCCGGGTCCTCGTTCACCGTCGACGCCGACGTCGCGACCGCGGTCACCGGGCCGGCGCTGCTGGAGACCTGGTACGAGCTGGGCCGGATGGCGCTGACCCCGGTCACCGAGGCCGAGCTGGAGTCCGCCCGCCGATACCTGCTGGGCACCCTGGCCCTCGGGACCGCGACCCACGCCGGCCTGGCCAGCACGCTGTCCGCGCTGTTCGGCGCGGGCCTCTCCGCCGAGTGGCTGGCCGACCACCAACGGGCGCTGGCCACCGTCGGCATCGACGAGGTGACCGAGGCGTCCCGGCAGTGGCTGTCGCCGGCCGGGTTGACCGCGGTCGTCGTCGGTGACGCCGAGGAGGCCGCCGACCAGCTGCGCGTCCTGGGCCCGGTCGAGGTCACCGCCCCGGCCGTCGAGGAGTCGTGACCGTCCCTCCTGGTGGCAGCACCCCGGCCGACAACCCGCCGCCCGCGCGCGGCGAGTGGCCGGAGGACCGGCTCGCCGGCGCGGTCACCGACGTCCCGCTGCTCTCCCGCACCGCGCACGACCGGGGCCACCTGGCCCGGGCGCTGCCCGACCCGGCGCAGGGCCGGCCGGTCCGGGTGCTGCGCGTCGACGAGCAGCGGGCCGTGCCCGTGCACGAGGGGGCGGCCGGCCCCGAGCTCGTCTACGACGAGCAGGCGTCCTGGCCGGAGGGCGCGATCTACCTGGGCGAGGCCGACGGCGTGCCGTACGCCGCGCTGCGGGCGCCCCGCTCGCTGAACGTGGGCGGCCGGCCGGTCGACTCCTGGGCCGGCCTCCGCGAGGTCGGTGCCGAGCTCGGCGACCTGGACGCCGGGCTGCTGTCCCAGGCGATCGGCATCGTCGAGTGGCACGAGCGCAACCGGTTCTCCCCGATCACCGGGGCGGCCACCACGATCGAGCGCGCCGGTTGGGTGCAGCGCGACCCGGTGAGCGGCCGCGAGGTCTTCCCGCGCACCGACCCCGCGGTGATCATGCTCGTCCACGACGGGGGCGACCGCTGCGTGCTGGGCCGGCAGGCCGTGTGGCCGCCGGGGCGGTTCTCCATCCTGGCCGGCTTCGTCGAGCCGGGGGAGTCCGCCGAGGCGGCGGTGGCCCGCGAGGTCGCCGAGGAGGTCGGCCTCGACGTCACCGACGTCCGGTACGTCTCCAGCCAGCCGTGGCCGTTCCCGCAGTCGCTGATGCTCGGCTTCGTCGCCCGCGCCACCGGCGAGGAGCTGCGGATCGACCACGACGAGATCGAGGAGGCCCGGTGGTTCACCCGGGAGGAGCTGCGCTCGGGCACCGGCCCGCAGGCGCTGCCGCCCACGGTGTCGATCGCCCGGCACATCATCGACCGCTGGGTGGCGGGCGAGTTCAGCTGAGGCGTCCGCTGCGCACCAGCGCGGGGCGGTCGGCGTGGTCGGCGAGCACGACCGCGTCGGCCAGCGACGCCGGGTCCACCTCGTCGTCGTAGCGGTCGAAGGCCGGTAGCTCCCAGGCGCGGTCAGCCGGGATCCGCCGGCGCCGGGCCGCCGGGCCGACCCGCAGGTGGACGACGAGGTCGAACGCCAGCCCCAGCCCCTGCAGCAGCGACCCGGGCACCAGCACGACGCCCCCCGCGGGGGCCGGCCGGTACGCCAGCCGCGCAGCCCGGTCGCGTTCCAGGTCCCACAGCGCCGGCAGGTACTCGCCCGGCCCACCCGGACCGCAGCGGTCGAGCACCTCGCGGGCCAGCGCGGCGGCGTCCAGCCAGTCGGTGTAGCGGGCGTCGGGGTCGGTGCGGCCGTGCTCGAGCCGTAGTGACGCCGGCCGGTAGAAGCCCTCGGCGGGGACGACGGCCGCCGGCCGGCTCAGACCGGGCAGCCGTTCGGCCAGCGCGGCGGCGAGCGGCTGCGGACCGGTGACCCCGGGCCCGCCGGGCAGGTCGAGCCCGTCGACGGCCACCCGCAGCGCGGCGGCGCCGGGCTCCGGCGGGACGGCGGCGAGCAGCTCGGCGAGCCGGTCGGCGAGCGCCGTGGGGGAGAGCGGGAGCGGAGCGCTCAGCGCGGAGCCCCGGGCACGGTGTCGCCGCCGCCGGTGCGCCGCGGCTGGCGCTGCACCCGCCGGGGTGACCCGTTGCCGGACGGGCGCGGCTCGGGTGCCGGCAGCACCGTGGGCGCTGGGCCGCCGGCGCCGGAGGAGCTGCGCTGACCGGGCACGGCGGCGCGGGCGGGCAGCTCGTCGAGCACCTCGGCGGCGAGCTCCTGCGCCGGGCGGCCCTGCGAGCGGGCCTGGCGGCGGAGCTCCTCGAAGGCCTCGCGGGGTGTGGTGCCGTGCCGTTCGGCCAGCACGCCGATGGCCCGCTCGATCGAGACCCGGGCGGCGAGGGCGTGCTCGAGCTGGCCGACGGTGCGGCGCAGCCCGGCGATCTCCTCGTCGCGCGGGTCGACGGGGGCGGTGTCCTCGTCGGGGTCCGTGGCGGCGGTGGTCGTGCGGGCGGCCCGGCGGGCCTCCCGGCCGGGTTCCGGGGTGGCGCCGAGCTCGGCGGCGACCAGGTCGGCCAGCGACATCGCCTCGACCAGGCTGAGCGCCTCGACGCCCTCGACGTTCTCCCCGGCGGCGACCACCCAGCCGGTGCCCGGGTCGGCGCCGAGCACCGTCCAGCCGCGGGCGGTGCGGACGACGAGCACCGCCGGCCGCCCGGACGGGGCGCGCAGGACGTCCTCGGGCAGCAGCGCCGGGGACAGCGCCGGGGAAGGCTGGACCGTCGGCTTCATCGCACCTTCCCTCGGTGCCGCGGGCAGGTCGCAGGGAGAGCAGCCGCAGCTCCCCGGGGGACGATCATCGCCCGCCGGGGGCCGCGGACCCGGGATCACGCGCCGGGGAGCTGCGCGAGCTGGGCCTTCACCTGGTCGATGCTCGGGTTGGTCAGGGCGCTCCCGTCGGCGAACACCAGGGTGGGGACGGTGCGGTTCCCACCGTTGGCCTTCATGACCAGGTCGGCCGCGCTCTCGTCGACCTCGATGTTCACCTCGGCGAAGTCGATGCCCTCGCGCTGCATGACCTTCTTCAGGCGCATGCAGTAGCCACACCAGTTGGTGGTGTACATCGTCACTGCGGCGGTCGGAGCGCTCATCGGGTGGATCCTCCCTCGTCTGTCCCCGCGCGGGCCACCCGGGGAGGGGGAGCCGGTGCGTCGGGGTCTGCGGCGAGCGCAACGCCGGGCTCCTGGGGATCCTTCCCCCGCCTGTCGGTGCCGGCTGGGAGACTGCTCGTCGTGGGGATGCCGCGGGTCGATCAGGTGCAGGGAGCCGGCGGGACGGCGGGCGCGGAGGCGGTGCTCTCCGGGCTGGACGAGCAGCAGCGGGCCGCGGCGGAGGCGGTGCGCGGGCCGGTCTGCATCCTCGCCGGTGCGGGCACCGGCAAGACCCGCACGATCACCCACCGGATCGCCTACGGCGTCCACGTCGGGGAGTACGTGCCCGAGCAGGTCCTCGCCGTGACCTTCACCGCCCGGGCGGCGGGGGAGCTGCGCGGCCGGCTCTCCGCGCTCGGGGTGGGCGGGGTCCAGGCGCGCACCTTCCACGCCGCGGCGATGCGCCAGCTGCGCTACTTCGCGCCCCGGGTGCTCGGCGGCCCGATGCCCGAGCTGATCGAGAACAAGCTGCGGGTGGTCGCCGGTGCCGCCACGCGCAACCGGCTGACCACCGACCGCACCAGCCTCCGCGACCTGGCCAGCGAGATCGAGTGGGCCAAGACCACCCTGGCGACGCCGGAGGACTACCCGGCCCGGGCCGTCGCCGCCGGCCGCGACCTGCCCTTCGACGCCGCCGCGGTGGCCGCGGTCTACCGCAGCTACGAGGAGGCCAAGAGCCGCGACGGCTCGCTGGACTTCGAGGACCTGCTGCTGGTCACCGCCTACGCGATCGAGGAGCACCCCGACGTCGCCCGCGAGGTGCGCGCGCAGTACCGGCACTTCGTCGTCGACGAGTACCAGGACGTCAACCCGCTGCAGCAGCGGCTGCTGGACGCCTGGCTGGGTGGCCGCGCCGAGGTGTGCGTCGTCGGTGACCCCAACCAGACCATCTACTCCTTCACCGGCGCCGACCCCGAGTACCTGCTGGGCTTCGCCGACCGCTACGGCGACGCCGAGGTGGTCAAGCTCGAGCGCGACTACCGCTCCACCCCGCAGGTGGTCGGCCTGGCGAACAAGCTGATCGGGCAGGCGCCGCCGCGCAAGGGCCTGCCCGGCCTGCGGCTGCTGGGCCAGCGGGCCGAGGGCCCCGCGCCGCGCTTCGTCGAGCACCCCGACGAGCCGGCCGAGGCGGCCGCGGTGGCCAGGGCGTGCCGCGAGCTGATCGACTCCGGTCTGCCGGCCAGCGAGATCGCCGTGCTGTTCCGGATCAACGCGCAGTCCCAGGTCTACGAGTCCGCGCTGGCCGACGTCGGCGTCCCGTACGTGCTCAAGGGCGGCGAGCGGTTCTTCGAGCGGCCGGAGATCCGCGAGGCGGTGCTGCTGCTGCGCGGGGCTGCCGCCGGCGGCAACGAGCCCGGCGCCCTGGTGCCCGCGGTCCGCGACGTGCTGGCCTCCACCGGCTGGGTCGAGCACCGGCCGCCGCCGGGCGGCACCGCGCGCGACCGCTGGCAGTCCCTGGCCGCGCTCGTCGACCTCGCCGTCGACCTGGTGGCCGAGCAGCCCACGCTGGACCTGGCCGGCTTCGTGGCGCACCTGGCCGAGCGGGCCAACGCCCAGCACGCGCCCACCGTCCAGGGGGTGACGCTCGCCTCGATGCACGCGGCCAAGGGCCTGGAGTGGGACGCCGTGTTCGTCGTCGGCCTGGTCGACGGCGTCGTGCCGATCGCCCAGTCCCAGTCGCGCCCGGAGGCCGTGGAGGAGGAGCGCCGGCTGCTCTACGTCGCCGTCACCCGGGCCCGCGAGCAGCTCACCCTGTCCTGGTCGCTGGCGCGCAACCCCGGGGGCCGGCGGTCCCGGCCGCGCAGCCGCTTCCTCGACGGGCTCGCCCCCGACGCCGCGGTCGCCCCGCGGCGCCCGGCCAAGCGCCCGAAGGTCGTGCTCGAGGGCGAGGCCGGGGAGCTGTTCGAGAAGCTGCGGGCCTGGCGGAGCAGCACCGCGCAGGAGGCCTCGGTGCCGGCCTACGTGGTCTTCACCGACGCCACCCTGCAGGCGATCGCCGAGACCCGGCCGTCGAGCGTCCGGGAGCTCTCCGCGCTGCCCGGGATCGGCGCCCGGAAGCTGGAGCTCTACGGCGCCGACGTGCTGGCCGCGCTGTCGGCGGAGTAGGCCTCCTACCAGCCAGTACGACCTTTCTGGGGAATCTCGGTTAATTCGTTTGACCCGTCTCCGCGGGGTCCCCTAGCCTTCGCTGCAGCACCTGGGAGTGATCCAGGACGCACCGCAGCACCGCACCGCACGAGCACCAGACCGCAGCGGGACCGGCCGACAGGCCGGGCCCCGGACCCCGGAAGGAGGGGCCCCGTGATCGGCACCGATCCCATCTACACCGGCGCAGGCGACGCGACCCCGCCGGCCGTCGGGCTGTGCTCGGCCGTCCTGATGCCGGGCTCCGTTGCCCCGTGGACCGCCACCGGTCTGCCCGTCGCCGGGTCCGCCACCGCCGTCCGTCTCCGCGGCCTGATCGCCGCCGCCGGCACCACCGGCACCGCCACCGGCGCGTTCACCGCCGCCGCCCGTCCGTCCGTCACGACCGCTCAGCGGGAGTTCGCCGTCGTCGGCGCCCCCACCGCCGAGCACACCAGCAGCACCCCGGGTGACCTGCCCCCGGAAGACCATCTGAGCTAGCACCGTCAGCTGGTCCTCCTCGAGGCCGCGGAACCCGGAACACCGGGAACCGCGGCCTCAGTCGTTTCTGCGACCTGAGCCGCGGACCCCCACACCGACCACCGGTCGGCGGGGCCACCGCCGTCCGGCCGCAGAGACGAAGGAAGAGGAGGAGCGGCCGTGCAGACCACGATCGACCCAGCGCCGTCCCATCACCGGCTCGGGTTCGACCGCACGCACGTGTCCACCGACGGGCCGGCGGGTGCGCGACCGGCCGGGAACCGGCGGGCGCTGCCCTGCCGGGTCCAGGACCCCGAGCTGTGGTTCGCCGAGAGCCCGGCCCTGCTCGAGCAGGCCAAGAGCCTGTGCGCCGAGTGCCCCGTCCGGGCGGCCTGCCTGGCCGGTGCGCTCGACCGGGCCGAGCCCTGGGGCGTCTGGGGCGGGGAGATCTTCGACCGGGGGGTCGTCATCGCCCGCAAGCGGCCCCGTGGCCGGCCCCGGAAGGTCCGGACGGAGGCCGCTGCGTGAGCGACCACCACCGGAGCACCCGCCCAGCAGCACTGCGGCGCCCCTCGACCGGGCGCCCCGTCACCCGATGCACGTCCACCCGGCGCCGCGCGGCGCCGTCACACCCCGAGGACACGAGATGTACCTGATCGACCAGGACCTGGCCCGCAGCTACATGGACCAGCGGATCGCCGAGGCGGACCGGGCCTCCCGGGCCCGCCGGCTGGCCACGGCCCGGCGCTGGAACCGCCGGGCCGCCAGGGCGTCGCAGCGCGCCGCCCGGGCCAACTCCGCCGTCTGGTGACGGTGGTGACCGCAGGCCCCCGACCGCACCACCCGGCCGAGCCCGGATGCAGCCCGCGTCCGGGCTCGGCTCGCGTCGGCGTGGCTCAGCCGGCGAAGCCGGGCAGCCACTCCTCGCAGACACCGCGGTAGGGCGCCTCGGCGTCCAGCTGGCACAGCACGCCGATCGACCCGATCGTCACCCGGTGGATGAGCAGGTAGGCCGGCGGCAGGTTGAGCTGCCGGCCCAGCCGGCTGGCGTCGCTGCGCGGGTCGCCGATCCGGCCGGCCTGCTCCTGCATCCAGGCGCGGGTGAACTGGAAGGACGGCGCGGCCACCGGCGCGAGGAACGGCAGCAGGAAGTCCAGCACCCCCTGCGCGTCGACCTCGACCGACGGCCGCACGAAGCCCTCGACCCGCAGGTCGGCCAGCACGTCCTCTGCGCGGCCCTCCAGCGCCCAGCGCACCAGCCGGCCGATCGGCTCGGGGTGCCCGTCGGGCAGCCGGGCCGTGGCGCCGAAGTCGATGACCCCCAGCCGGCCGTCGGGGAGCAGCCGGAAGTTGCCCGGGTGCGGGTCGGCGTGCAGCAGCCCGGCGCGCTGCGGGCCGGAGAAGTGCAGCTCGGCCATCAGGAAGCCGGCGCGGTCGCGCTGCGCCTTGGTGCCGTCGGCGATGATCCGCGACAGCGGGGTGCCCTCGAGCCACTCGGAGACGATCACCTTGGGCGCGCTGGCCACCACCCGCGGGACGACGATCTGCTCGTCGTCGGCGTAGGCCGCGGCGAACCCCCGCTGGGCGTCGGCCTCCAGCCCGTAGTCCAGCTCCTCCTCGGCCCGGGCCTTCAGCTCGGCGATGAGCGGCTTGACCTCCATGCCGGGGAACAGCGTGGCGAACAGCCGGGCGAACCGGGCGAGCTGGTTGAGGTCGGCCATCAGCGCCGTGCCCGCACCGGGGTACTGGATCTTGACCGCGACGTCCCGGCCGTCCCGCCAGGTCGCCCGGTGCACCTGGCCGATGCTCGCGGCGGCCGCCGGGGTGTCGTCGAAGTCGCGGAAGCGCTCGCGCCACCGGCCGCCGAGCTGCTGGGCGAGCACCGCGTGCACGGTGCGCACCGGCATCGGGGGCGCCGCCTCCTGCAGCTTGACCAGCGCCTCGCGGTACGGGCCGGCCACCTCCTCGGGCACGGCGGCCTCGAAGATGGACAGCTGCTGGCCCAGCTTCATCGCCCCGCCCTTGAGCTGGCCGAGGACGGCGAACAGCTGCTCGGCGGTGCGCTGCTGCAGCTCGGCGTCGACCTCCTCGGCCGGGCGCCCGGACAGCTTCTTGCCGATGCCCAGGGTGGCCCGCCCGGCGGCGCCCAGCGGGAGAGCTGCCAGCCGTGCCGTTCGGGACACCGCCCCCCGCGGGATGTCCCGTCCGGTGTCACTCACCAGCCCATTGTCCCCTGTTCCGGTCGGCGGCGCGCCGAGCCGCCCCGGTGCAGCCGCACCCGGGGTGCGCGGGCCACCGCCGCAGCCGCGGCAGGAAGGTCGGCGGGCGCAGTTCCAGGGCGGCGTCGACGGTCACCGGGGCATCCTCGCCGTCCAGGTGGGCGAGCACCTGGACCGCCGCGGTCAGCGCGGTGAACAGGCAGGTGATCGTCGCACCGGCGGGTGCCGGGTCGCCGGCGGCGAGCTGGGCGGCCAGGCGCGGCCAGGCCGGGTCGTCGTCCCGGCGCCAGGCCTCGGCGCAGCGCAGGCAGCTGGTCTCGCCGGGGACGACGAGCGGGCCGACGACCCCGGTCTCCTCCCGGACCGTCGCGACCAGGTGCGGGGTGCCTGCCCGCTGCCACGCCGCGGACAGCGGGTCGACGGCGGCCCAGGGCCGGCACAGCACGACCAGGTCCGGCGGCTGCCCGTCGGGCAGCGGCCGCAGGTCGGTCAGCGGGCTGGCCCGCCGGACGGCGTCGGCCGCCACCAGCCCCCGGGGGCGCCCCTCGTCGGCGGCGGTCGCGCCCCCGACCACCGCGTCGCCGGCGCGGGTGGGCCCGCGGTCGCGGACGTGCACCCGGCCCACCCCGCTGGCGGCCAGCACCGCGGCCAGCGGGGTGCCCACCCGGTTGGCCCCCTCGACGACCACGGCGCTCTGCCGGCGGGCCCGCCACCGGCCACCGGCCGCCGCACCGGGCACGGCCGCGGGCAGCTCGGCCGCCGCGCGGGCGGCGGCCGCCGGTCCCGGGTCGGTGGCCAGCAGGTCGGCGGCGGCCAGGTCGTGCAGCAGCCCGGCCGCCCGCAGCCCGTCGAGCAGGTCGTCGACGACCTCGGCCGGGAGCCCGCCGGCGACCGCGTCGCTGCGCACGGCCCGCTGGCTGCGCCGCCCGTCCAGCCGGCGGAGCAGCGCGGCGAGGTCGGCGCCGGCGGGGGAGACCCGCAGCCCCGGGCGGCCGTCGACGCCCCCGACCTGCAGCAGCTCGGCGCCGAGGCGGAGCACCGGGGTGGCGGCGGGCAGCAGCGGGTGGGGGCTCTCGGTCACCGTTGGCAGGGTGCCAGCGCCCGGCGCGCCCGGGATCCGTCGTCCACAGGCGGGGCGGAGCAGGGGCCCCGGACGACACGAGACCCCCGGGGTCACCCCGGTCTGCCTTCCCCTTGCAGACCGGCGTGGCGCCCAGGGGTCTCGTCGCCAGCGACGTTAGGGTCCGCCCGGGGCACCGTCAACGCCGGTCTCCCACAGCCTGTGGACGACACTGTGGACACGGTGGGGACCGCTCGGGGTGTCGCTGTGCACCGCCGGGGGAACGGCCGGTGGGAACCGCCGCCGCGACGGTCGGATCGGCCCGCTCACCTGCACGGACGTCGTCCCGAGGCTGTGGAGCGGAGAAAGTCGTTCCACCGTTCGGGGGACGCGGGTGAGCCCGGTGTCCACCCTCCGTGTGCACCTCTCCACGTCCGGGTGTCCCCACGCTGGGCGGGGCCGGTGCCGCCGGTTACCGTGCGTGTGTGGAGAACCGACCTGACCGCCGGACGCCGGCCGCGGCGACCGCCGTCCCCGCCGTGCGCACGGCCGTGGGCCGGGCCGCGGACGTGGAGGTGCGGCGCAGCGCCCGGCGCCGCCGCACCGTGACCGCCTACCGCGAGCACGGTCGCACGGTCGTGCTCATCCCGGCCGCCTTCAGCGCCGCCGAGGAGCGCCGCTGGGTCGACCAGATGGTCGCCAAGCTGCAGACCCGCGAGGAGCGCCGCAAGCGCACCCTCGCCTCGGACGACGACCTGATGGCCCGCGCCCGGGAGCTGTCGGCCGCCCACCTCGACGGCCAGGCGGTGCCCGCCAGCGTCCGGTGGGTGGAGAACCAGAACCGCCGCTGGGGCTCGTGCACCCCGGCGGACCGGACCATCCGGCTGTCCGGCCGGCTGCGCGGCATGCCCGAGTTCGTCGTCGACTACGTGCTGGTGCACGAGCTCGCGCACCTGCTGGAGCCGACGCACAACGCGCACTTCTGGTCGCTGGTGCACGCCTACCCGCGCGCCGAGCGGGCGCTGGGCTTCCTCGAGGGCGTCGAGCACGGCCGCGGCGAGGCCGGGCAGGCCGACGACGACGAGCTGGAGCCCGGCACCCTCGCCTAGCGGCCCCTTCCACCCGCGAGCGCAGCGCGTGGCGGGGAGGAAGGGGCCCTCGCTCAGCCCTGAGGTGTGGGCTCGTCGCCGTCCGGGGTGCCGTCCATGCCGTCGGTGAGCTCGCCGAACGCGTCCGCCGCGCCCTGGCGTGCGACGAAGTCCAGCGGCTCGTCGAGGTCCTCGGAGGTCGGCAGCAGGTCCGGGTGCGACCAGAGCCGGTCGCGCTCGGCGGCACCGTGCTGCTGGGCCATCGCGCCCCACACCGTGCTGGCGTCGCGCAGCCGGCGCGGGCGCAGCTCCAGGCCGACCAGCGTGGCGAAGGTCTGCTCGGCCGGCCCACCGGAGGCGCGGCGGCGGCGCATCGTCTCGGCCAGCGCGGAGTGGCCCGGCAGGCGCTCACCGGCCGCGGCCGACACCACGCTGTCCACCCAGCCCTCGACCAGGGCCAGCAGGGTCTCCAGCCGGCGCAGCGCCATCTGCTGCTCGGGGGTCTCCTCGGGCTCCAGGACCCCGCTGCCCAGCAACCGCTGGATGCTCTCCGGGTCGTTGGGGTCCAGCCCGCCCTCCATGCCGCCCATCGCCTCGTCGAGGCCGCGCTGGATCGCCTCGCGGTCGACGTGGATGCCGCGGGCGTAGGCGTGCACGGCGTCGGTCAGCTGCTGGCGCAGCCACGGCACGTGCGCGAACAGGCGCTGGTGGGCGGCCTCGCGCAGGGCGAGGAACAGCCGGACCTCGTCCTCGGGGCGGTCCAGGCCCTCGCCGAAGGCGGTCACGTTCTGCGGCACGAGCACGCCGGCGCCCTTGGGCCCCAGGGGCAGGCCGACGTCGGTGCTGGTGGTGACCTCGTCGGCGAGCTTGGCCAGCGCCTGGCCGACCTGGGCGCCGAACATCACGCCGCCCATCTGGCTCATGATCCCGGCCAGCGGCCCGGCCACCTGGGCGGCCTCGGCGGGCAGCGCGCTGGTCATCGCGGCGACCACCCGCTCGGCCAGCGGGTCGATCAGCGCGGTCCAGGCGGGCAGCGTCTGCTCGACCCACTCCACCCGCGACCACGCCAGGCCGCGGTCGATGCCCGAGGGCAGCTCGGTGACCTGGTCCAGCCACAGGTCGGCCAGCCGCAGCGCCTCGGAGACGGCGGCCTGCTCGGCGGCCGACGTCGGCTGGTGGCCCGGCGCGAGCTGGCTGATCGCGCCCTGCCGGGCGAGGTCCCAGTTGACCGGACCGCCCGACCAGCTCATCAGCTTCTGCAGCTCGGCGAACAGCGGCATCTTGCCCAGCAGGTCGGCCGGGTCACCGCCGCCGGGGCCCACCCCGCCCATCGACCCGAACAGCGCGCCGAGGCCGAACGGGTCGTTGCCGGCGGGCCCGCCGCCCTGCCCGGGCTCGCCCCGCTTCTCGGGGTCGCGGTCGGGGAGCCCGAAGCCGAAGGGAAGATCGCTCATGCACCCACCGTAGACGCGCGCGACCCCGCTGACCGCCCGCTGAGCGGCCGGTCCGGGCAGGACGCGTCCGCCCTCGGCGAACCCGGTGCCAGGGAGTTCCACGGGTGGGTCACCTACGCTCGCCGTTCGACGGGTGCGCCCGTCGCGGCCACCCGCCGCCGATCTCCAGCCGCCGACGCCGGGCGGCCGGTCGCGGGGGGCCGACCCCGCGAGGAGGAGTCGTGAGTCGTCGGACCACCGTCCTGGTCACCGGGACGGTGCTGCTGGTGCTCTTCGGCGTGCTCGGCGCGCTGCTGCCGGTGCCCTACGTCGCGCAGGTGCCCGGGCCGACCTACAACACGCTGGGCGACATCGACGGCACCCCGATCATCTCGGTCTCCGGGCGCGAGCCCAACGACACCTCGGGCAACCTGAACCTGACCACGGTGGGCATCCCGCAGCGGCCGCTGACCCTGGTCGGGGCGGTGCAGGGCTGGTTCGACAGCGAGGTCACCGTCGTCCCGCGCGAGCAGGTGTACCCCTCCGACCAGTCGGTGGAGGAGACCCAGCAGCAGAACCGGGAGGCCTTCCTCACCTCCGAGCAGTCCGCCCGCGGTGCGGCGCTGGCCGAGCTCGGGTACCCGGAGCGGGTCGTGGTCCAGGACCTCACCGACGACTCGCCCTCGGAGGGGCAGCTGGCGGCCGGCGACGCGATCGAGTCGGTCAACGGCGTCCCGACGCCGGACCAGGACGCGCTGACCGCCGCACTCGCCGGGGTCCCGGCCGGGTCGACGGTGCCGGTCACCTACACCCGGCGGGGCCAGCCGGGCTCGGGCACCGTGACCACCGGCGCCGCGGCGCAGGGCGGCGGGTCCGCGCTCGGGGTGCTGGTGCTGCAGACGCCGTACGCCCCGTTCGACGTGGACATCGAGGTCGACGACGTCGGCGGCCCGTCGGCCGGCCTCATGCTGACCCTGGGCATCATCGACCTCGTCGGCGACACCGACCTGACCGAGGGCGCCGTCGTCGCCGGCACCGGCACCATCGACGCCGAGGGTGCGGTCGGCCCGATCGGCGGCATCCCGCTGAAGATGGTCGCCGCCCGGGAGATCGGCGCGGAGCTCTTCCTGGTGCCCGCCGACAACTGCGCCGAGGCGTCGCAGAACCCCCAGCCGGGGCTGCCGATGGCCCGGGTCGCGACGCTCGACGACGCGCTGACCGCGCTCGCGGACCTGCGTGCCGGGAGGACCCCGGCCTCCTGCTGACCTCCCTGTCAGCGAGCCGTGGTCTGCTTGTGGCACGGCCGGGAACCCGCCGCCGCCGGGAACAGTTGAGGGAACGGACCCGTGGTCCGGCCCCTCCGTCTCCGGGGGTGTCCGAGCCCCCGCGGTCGTGCTCACGTGGCCGGTTCACCGGGCCGGCCACCTCGTAGGTCGAAGGAAAGACAGGAGACCGACCGTGGCCATGCGGCCCCCCGTGCCGGTGCCGACGCTGTCCCGGCGCGCCAAGCTGGTCATCGGCGTCGTCGCCGTGCTGCTCGTGCTGTTCACCGTCGTCGGCACGCTGACCAACGTCTACGTCGACTACCTCTGGTTCGACGAGACCAACTACACCGAGGTCTTCTGGACCGAGATCCAGACCCGGGCCCTGCTGTTCGCCGTGGCCGGGCTGGCCACCGGCGGGCTCGTGGCCCTGGCGATCCACCTCGCCTACCGGTTCCGCCCCACGTTCCGGCCGATGTCGCTGGAGCAGCAGAACCTCGAGCGCTACCGCCAGTCCCTCGAGCCCCGCCGCAAGCTGGTGCTCACCGCCGTCGGGGTGGTGCTGGGCCTGTTCGCCGGCTTCACCGCGCAGGGCAGCTGGCAGACCTGGCTGACCTTCCGCAACTCCACGGACTTCGGCCGGACCGACCCCGAGTTCGGCCTGGACATCTCCTTCTTCGTCTTCGACTACCCCTTCTACCGGCTGGTGCTGGGCTTCGGCTTCGCGATCGTGCTGCTCGCGCTGATCGGGTCGCTGCTCACCCACTACGTCTTCGGCGGCCTGCGGCTGCAGACCCCGGGTCAGAAGCTCAGCGGGGCCGCCCGGGTCCAGCTGTCGGTGCTGCTGGGCGTCTTCCTCGCGCTGAAGTCGGTCGCCTACTGGCTGGACCGGTACGGCACCGTCTACTCCGGCCGGGGCAACGTCTTCACCGGGGCGTCCTACACCGACGTCAACGCGCTGCTGCCGGCGAAGAACATCCTCGTGTTCGTCGCGGCGATCTGCGCGATCGCGTTCTTCGCCAACATCTTCTTCCGCAACACCGTGCTCCCGGCCGCCGCGCTCGTGCTGCTGCTGTTCTCCAGCCTGGTCATCGGCGTCGCCTTCCCGGCGATCATGCAGCAGTTCGTCGTCCGGCCCTCCGCCGACCAGCGGGAGGCGGCGTACATCGAGCGGGCGATCCAGTCGACCCGCGACGCCTACGACCTCTCCGACGTCCAGTTCGTCGACTACGGCACCGACTCCGGTGACGACGGCGCCGCGGACGACGACTCGGGCGAGGCCGGCGACGACACCGGCACCGACGCGGGCGAGAGCACCGCCACCCCCAGCCCGGCCGACCTGGCCGGGGACGCCGGCACCATCTCCAACGCCCGGCTGCTGGACCCCAACGTGCTCCAGCCGACGTTCCTGGCCCGGCAGCAGATCCGCAACGTCTACGGCTTCCCGGAGACGCTGGACATCGACCGCTACACCGACGCGAACGGCGTGACCCAGGACTACGTCGTCGCCGTCCGCGAGCTCGACTCCTCCGCGCTGTCGGGCAACCAGACGAACTGGATCAACCAGCACACCGTCTACACCCACGGCAACGGCTTCGTCGCCGCGCCGGCCAACCAGGTCGTCTCCGGCGAGGGCGGCGGCGAGCCGAACTTCACCACCGGTGACCTGCCCACCAGCGGCAACATCGACGTCGAGCAGTCGCGCATCTACTACGGCGAGCTGCTCAACGTGAACGGCACCGACGAGTACTCGGTGGTCGGCGCGCCCGAGGGCGCCTCGCCGCGGGAGTTCGACCGGCCGCAGAGCGGTTCCGAGGGCCAGGTCAACAACACCTACGACGGTGAGGGCGGGGTGTCGATCGGCAGCTTCTTCCGGCAGCTGACCTACGCCATCTACTACCGCGAGCGGAACTTCCTGCTCTCCGGTGCGGTCAACGACAACTCCAAGGTGCTCTACGTCCGCGACCCCCGGGACCGGGTGGAGAAGGTCGCGCCGTACCTGCAGGTCGACGGCGACCCGTACCCGGCCGTGGTCGACGGGCGGGTGGTCTGGATCGTCGACGCCTACACGACCTCGGACGCCTACCCCTACTCCGCGCTGCAGAGCCTGGGCGAGGCGACCACCGACTCCCTGACCGGTGCCGGCACGTCCGCGCTGCCCAACGACCAGGTCAACTACGTCCGCAACTCGGTCAAGGCCACGGTCGACGCCGGCGACGGCACGGTGACGCTGTACGCCTTCGAGGACGACGACCCGGTCCTGCAGACGTTCATGAAGGCGTTCCCGGGCACCATCGAGCCGGCGAGCGAGATCAGCGACGAGCTGCGCAGCCACTTCCGGTACCCGGAGGACCTGTTCAAGCTGCAGCGGGACGTCCTCACCCAGTACCACGTGGACAACCCGTCGGACTTCTACAACGCCAACGACTTCTGGCAGGTCCCCAGCGACCCGACGGAGAACACCGCCGACAACCAGCCGCCGTACTACGTGCTGTCCCAGCGGGTGGGGGAGCCCAACTCCACCTTCCAGCTGACCAGTGCGCTCAACGCGCTGAACCGGGAGAACCTGTCGGCCTACGTCTCGGTCTCCAGCGACCCGGAGACCTACGGCGAGATGCAGGTGCTGCAGCTGCCCGGGAACACCCAGTTCCGCGGGCCGCGGCAGGTGTTCCAGTCGTTCAACACCAACAGCGAGGTCAGACCCGACCTGACCCTGTTCGACAGCTCCAGCTCGCAGGCGGTGTTCGGCAACCTCCTCACGTTGCCGATCGGCACCAGCGGCCTGCTGTACGTCGAGCCGCTGTACGTGCAGGGCACCGCGGAGAACTCGTTCCCGCTGCTGCAGAAGGTGCTGGTCAACTACGGCGACCGGGTGGGCTACGGCGACACCTTCGCCGAGGCGCTCGACCAGGTCTTCGGCGACGGGGCCGGGGACGCGGCGGCCGACAGCGGGACCGGCGGCACTCCGGCGCCGGTGCCCGACCCGACGACCACACCGCCGTCGGACCCGGCCGGCCCGAGCACCGAGGCCCCGGCCGACGAGGGCGGGGCGGGCGAGAGCCCGTCGCTGGACGCCGCCGTCACCGACATCAACGACGCGCTGTCCGCCCTGGCGGAGGCCCAGCGCAGCGGTGACTTCGAGGGCATCGGGCGGGCCCAGGCCGACCTGCAGGCCGCGATCGAGGCCTACCAGGCCGCGTCGGGGCAGAGCGCGCCGGCGAGCCCGACCGGGTGAGCCGAGGGGGCGGCCGCGGGTCCGTGACCGCCCCCTCGGCAGCACCGCGCGGAGGTGGGGTATGGTTGGTCTACCGACGCGGGGTGGAGCAGCTCGGTAGCTCGCTGGGCTCATAACCCAGAGGTCGCAGGTTCAAATCCTGCCCCCGCTACCACCTGGAACGGCCCTCACAGTCACTGTGAGGGCCGTTCCCGTTCGTGCGACCATCGCACCGGCACCGTCCGGGCCGCGGATCGCGTGGGCGGCGGGCCGTCCGGCCCCGGGCGTCGACCGTTCGCAGACCCGGAGGGGCCGGGTCGCGCCGCGGAGCAGCCGCCCGGCCGCGTCCCGCGCCGTCCACCGGCCCGACCGCACGACCGTGTGCGGCACCCCGCGCGGCACCCGTGCCGCGCGTCAAGGAGGAGGAGTCCGTGGCCCGACGAGGCCAGCCCGCGACGGGCACCCGCCGCACCGCGCCGAAGGACCAGCGGCGCGGCCGGGAACGAGGCGACACCATCTCGGTGCTCGCCCGCACCGTCCGCGAGGTCGAGGCGGCCGCCCAGCGCGGGCCGGTGACGCCCTCGGCCCGCACCAAGTTCCAGGTCGTGGCCCTGCTGCTGCGCGAGGAGCACGCCCGGGTCCGCGCCGACGCCAGCAGCAGCGAGACCCACCGCACCGAGCAGCTCAAGCGCCTGGACGGCATCGCGACCATCCTGGCCAAGACCGCCGTCCGCGACCCCGCGCTGCTCGCGCTGCTGGCCGAGGACGCCGTCGTCTCCGACGCCGCCCGGGCGCTCAAGCAGGACATGCTGCGCGCGGTCGGCAACGAGGCGCCGCCCGAGGAGGTCGCGCCGGTGCAGCCCGCGGCCGCCCCGGCCGCTCCCGAGCACCGGGTCGTGCCGCAGTCGGTCGTCTCCCGGCAGCTGGCCAACCCCTTCCTCGCCCCCGACTTCTCCGCCGCCCGGCCCAGCACGGCCCGCCCGCGCCGGCTGGCCGGCTGGGAGCTGCTCGGGCCGCTGCTGAGCTCCTTCGAGCGCGCCGGCGGCGGCGCCAAGGCCTGCATGGACCTGCCCTTCCCGACCACCCGCTTCACCCCGGCCGGCCAGGAGCTGATGCAGCACCAGGGCCAGCTCGTCGCCGCGGCCGCCGCCGGCCACCGCACGTTCCTGCTGGCCGACGAGCCGGGGCTGGGCAAGACGGCCCAGGCGCTGCTGTCGGCCGAGGCGGCGAGCGCGTACCCGCTGCTGGTGGTCGTGCCGAACGTCGTCAAGACCAACTGGGCCCGCGAGGCGGCCCGCTGGACCCCGCACCGCCGGACCACGGTGATCCAGGGCGACGGGGAGACGATCGACGCCTTCGCCGACATCGTCGTCGTCAACTACGAGGTGCTCGACCGGCACGTGGGCTGGATCGGCGACTTCGGCTTCGGTGGGATGGTCGTCGACGAGGCCCACTTCATCAAGAACCGGTCCTCGCAGCGCTCGCAGCACGTGCTGGAGCTCTCCGAGCGCATCCGGGCCCGGCGCACCAGCCCGCTGCTCATGGCGCTCACCGGCACGCCGCTGATCAACGACATCGAGGACTTCCGGGCCATCTGGCAGTTCCTCGGCTGGATCGACGACGGCAAGCCGCTCGGCCGCCTCATGGAGTGCCTGGAGGACGCCGGTCTGACCCCGGCCGACCCGGGCTTCTACGCCGCCGCCCGCCAGTGCGTCATCGACCAGGGCATCGTCCGGCGCCGCAAGGTCGACGTGGCGTCGGACATCCCCGCCCGCCGCATCGCCGACCTGCCGGTCGAGCTCGAGGGTGCCGCCGGCCGCTCGATCCGGGCGGCGGAGCGCAGCCTCGCCCGGCGGCTGGTGTCCCGCTACGAGTCCGCGCTGGCCGCCCGCTCGTCGGCCACCGAGGTCGAGGGCATCGACGCCGACCTGGTGCGCCAGGTGGCGCGGTGGGAGCTCAAGGACGCGACGTCGACCAAGGCCGGCGAGAACGTCTTCAGCATGATGCGCCGCATCGGGGAGGCCAAGGCGTCGCTGGCCGCCGACTACGCAGCGCAGCTGGCTCGCAGCGCCGGCAAGGTGGTCTTCTTCGCCAAGCACATCGACGTGATGGACACGGCCGAGGAGACGTTCACCAAGCAGGGGGTGAAGTTCGCCTCCATCCGCGGTGAGCAGACCCCCGGGGCGCGGCAGCGGAACATCGACGCCTTCACCAACGACCCGGACGTCGCGGTGGCGGTGTGCTCGCTGACCGCGGCCGGCGTCGGGCTCAACCTGCAGGTGGCCTCCAACCTGGTGCTCGCCGAGCTGTCCTGGACCGCGGCCGAGCAGACCCAGGCGATCGACCGGAGCCACCGCATCGGGCAGACCGAACCGGTCACCGCGTGGCGGATCATCGCCGCGCAGACCATCGACGCCCGGATCGCCGAGCTGATCGACACCAAGGCGGGGCTGGCGGCCCGGGCGCTGGACGGCTCCGACGAGGAGCTGACCCCCTCGGCCGACGTCCAGCTCGAGGCGCTCGTGACGCTGCTGACCGAGGCGCTGGCGGCGGCGTGAGGGCTCGGGCACGGGCGGCGGGTCGCTAACCTGCCGCCCGTGCCCGTCCCCGCCGAGATCCGCCCGGCCGACGTCGACGACGCCGCCGGGATCGCCGCCGTCTACCGCCCCTACGTCACCGACTCGGTCGCCTCGTTCGAGACGGTCCCGCCGGACGCCGCGGAGTTCGCCCGCCGGATGACGGCCGAGCCACGGCTGCCGTGGTTCGTCGCCTGCCGGGACGGCGGGGTCGTGGGCTACGCCTACGGCGGACAGCACCGCAGCCGGGCGGCCTACCGGTGGTCGGTCGACTGCTCGGTCTACCTGTCCGCCGCGGAGCGGGGCGCGGGCACCGGCCGGGCGCTGTACGGGCGCCTGCTGCCCGTGCTGCGGGACCTCGGCTACGTCACCGCCTTCGCCGGGATCGCGCTGCCCAACCCGGCCAGCGCCGGGCTGCACACCGCGCTGGGCTTCACCCCGGTCGGCGTCTACCGCTCGGTGGGGTTCAAGGCCGGCCGGTGGCACGACGTGGGCTGGTGGCAGCTCCCGCTGCAGGAGCTCCCGGCGGAGCCGGCCGAGCCGCGGGCCTGGTCGCCCCGGTAGGGGCCCGTGCGCACCCGCCCCCGCGCCTGGGGTAACGTTCTCCCTGCGACGCGGGGTGGAGCAGCTCGGTAGCTCGCTGGGCTCATAACCCAGAGGTCACAGGTTCAAATCCTGTCCCCGCTACCAACCGGAGGGCCCGGTCACCGCACCACGGTGACCGGGCCCTCCGTCCGTGTGTGCAGACTCTGTCGGCAGACCGGACGACCCGGACCGAACGTGGAGGACGACGGGCATGGACGCGGTAGCCAGGGCGGCGGGAGAGGCCCAGCGGTGGCCGGGGCAGGTGACCGAGCAGACCATGGCCGACGGCCGGCCGATGTTCTACTTCGACGACGTCGCCACCGACGGCCCGGTGCACCAGGCGCCGGACACCCGGCCGCTGCCCGAGCCGCCGCACGCCGGCGAGCAGCGCTTCGACGTCCTCACCGGTGAGTGGGTGACCATCGCCGGGCACCGGATGAACCGCACCTTCCTGCCCAGCGCGGCCGACTGCCCGCTGGACCCGACGACCGACCCGGCGCGGCCGACCGAGGTGCCGGACAGCGGCTACGACGTCGTGGCCTTCGCCAACCGGTTCCCGAGCTTCGCCCCGCTGACCGTCGGCCCCGCGGCGGACGCGACCCCGCCGCCCTTCGGCCCGGCCGACCTGCCGGCGTACGGGCACTGCGACGTCGTCGTGTTCTCCAGCGACCACGACGCCGCCGTCGCCGACCTGCCGGCCGCCCGGATGCGCACCATCGTCGAGGCGTGGGCGCACCGCACCGCGGCGCACTCGGCCGACCCCCGGATCGCGGAGGTCTTCGTCTTCGAGAACAGCGGCCAGGAGATCGGGGTGACGCTGAGCCACCCGCACGGGCAGGTGTACGCCTACCCGGTCGTGCCGCCGCGCTCCCAGCAGCTGGTCGAGCAGGCCCGCCGGCACCGCGCGGTGACCGGCGGCAACCTGCTCGCCGACGTGCTCGCCGCCGAGCGGGCCGAGGGCACCCGGGTGGTGCTGCAGGGCGAGCACTTCACCGCCTACGTGCCCCGGGCCGCGCGCTGGCCGGTCGAGGTGCACCTCGCCCCGCACCGGGACGTGCCCGACCTGGCCGCGCTGGACGACGCCGAGCGGGCCGAGCTGGCGACGGTCTACCAGGAGCTGCTGCGCCGGGTGAACCGGTTCCACCCCGGCGTCGACCGGGTCCCCTACATCTCCGGCTGGCACCAGGCGCCGACCGGCGAGGACCGCGAGCTGGGCCGGCTGCACCTGCAGCTGTTCTCGCTGCTGCGGGCGCCGGGCAAGCTGAAGTACCTGGCCGGCTCGGAGTCGGGCATGGGCGCCTGGATCAACGACACGACGCCGGAGCGGATCGCCGACCGGCTGCGGGAGGTGGCCTCGTGAGCGGACAGGGGCGTGAGCATCGCAGCGAGCGCCAGCGAGCGAGGAGCGGAGCGTTCCGCGGGAGCGAACGGGGGATGTCGTGAGCGGACAGGACACCGGGGCACGCACCCAGGCCGACCTCGCGGTCACCGAGCTGCGCGACGCCTGGGGCGCCGAGCCGGACGGCGTCTGGACCGCCCCCGGCCGGGTCAACCTGATCGGCGAGCACGTCGACTACAACGGCGGCCGCTGCCTGCCGATGGCGCTGACCCGGGTGACCGCGGCGGCCGTGCGCCGGCGCGACGACGACCGCGTCCGGCTCAGCAGCACCGACCCGGAGGCCGAGCCGTTCGAGGGCACCCTCGCCGACCTCGGCCCCGGCCAGGTCAACGGCTGGGCCGCCTACGCCGCCGGCACCCTCTGGTCGCTGCAGCAGGCCGGCATCGAGGTGCCCGGCCTGGACCTGGCCGTCAGCAGCGACGTGCCGCTGGGCGCCGGGCTCTCCAGCTCGGCCTCGCTGGAGGCGGCGGTGGCGCTGGCCGCCGCCGAGCTCGCCGGCAGGGCCGACGACCCGGAGCTGCGGCACCTGCTCATCCAGGCCGCGATCCGGGCGGAGAACGAGGTCGTGGGCGCCGGCACCGGCGGGATGGACCAGACGGTCGCGCTGCTGGCGGAGGAGGGCTCGGCCCTGCTCATCCACACCCGCGACTTCCGCACCGAGCCGGTGCAGCTCGGGCTGGCCGAGGCCGGCCTGGAGCTGATGGTCATCGACACCCGGGTGAAGCACACCCTGGCCGACGGGCAGTACGCCAAGCGCCGGGCCGACTGCGACGCCGCCGCGCGCGAGCTGGGGCTGGAGTGGCTCAGCGACGCCACGCCCGCCGACGTCGAGCGGCTGACCGACCCGCGGCTGCGGGCCCGGGCCCGGCACGTGGTCACCGAGAACCAGCGGGTGGACGCCGTCGTCGAGCTGGTCCGGGCCGGCCGGGTGGCCGAGATCGGGCCGCTGCTGGACGGCTCGCACGCCTCGCTGCGCGACGACTTCGAGGTGTCCGCGGTCGAGCTGGACGTCGTGGTCGAGGCGGCCCGCGAGGCCGGTGCGCTGGGTGCCCGGATGGTCGGCGGCGGGTTCGGCGGGTCGGCCATCGCGCTCATCCGGTCCACCGACGCCGCGGCCGTCGGCAAGGCCGTGGTGGCCGCCTGCCACGAGCGCGGGCTCACGGAGCCGGGCATCCTCACCGTCACCTCGGGCCCTGCGGCCCGCCGGCTGCCCTGAGCGGCCGCGGCGGGGGGAACAGCTCCGCCGCGACCGCCGTTCTGCACCGGCATGGAGCCGACCGTCATCGACGTGCCCGAGGACAGCCGCTACGAGATCCGCGACGGCGACCGCCGGCTCGGGCTGGCCGCCTACCAGCGCCGCGGCGACCAGGTGGTGTTCACCCACACCGAGGTCGACAGCTCGGAGGAGCACTCGGGGCTCGGCAGCACGCTGGTGCGCGGCGCCCTGGACGACGTCCGGGCCCACGGCGGCACCGTCGTCCCGATGTGCTCGTTCGTCCGCGGCTGGATCGAGCGGCACCCCGAGTACCAGGACCTGGTGCAGACCGAGCGCTGAGCGGCGGCGCGTCCTACAGGACGTGCTCGCCGTACATCTCGCCCAGCGGGTCGGCGATGAGCTCGATCCGGGCGCCGTCGGGGTCGCGGAAGTAGACCGAGACGCCGCTGTGCACCACGTGCTCGATGCCGGCCGCGGTCAGCTTCTCGACCAGGGCGTCCCAGCGTTGCGGCTCGACGCTGATCGCCACGTGGTGCAGCCCGCCGAGCACCTCGGCGTAGGGGCCGACGTCCAGGCCGGGGAAGTCGAAGAACGCCAGCAGGTTGCCGTTGCCGATGTCGAAGAAGAAGTGCGAGGACCCAGGGTAGTCGCGGTTCTCGATCAGCTCGGTGAGCGGGAAGCCCAGCACGTCCTGGTAGAAGCGGATCGTGGTCTCGACGTCGCTGCTGACCAGCGCGGTGTGGTGCAGCCCGCGGGCGGTCGAGGCGGGGCGCTCCCCGGCCGGGCAGAGGTGCCGCTCGCGGAGCCGGGCCCGCTCGGCGGCCAGCTCGGTGGGGTCGGGTGCGGTGGTGCTCACGTCGTCCTCCT
The DNA here is from genome assembly GCF_014195485.1 of Modestobacter versicolor. Taxonomy (NCBI): domain Bacteria; kingdom Bacillati; phylum Actinomycetota; class Actinomycetes; order Geodermatophilales; family Geodermatophilaceae; genus Modestobacter; species Modestobacter versicolor. The sequence continues at coordinate 394,847 of NZ_JACIBU010000002.1, read as the reverse complement.
GGGTTCCTGCGGTCGCCTCGACAACCCCTCGGCGAGCCCCGGCGTTCCCGCCTGGGAAGCTGGGCTCATGCGCGTCCTGGTCACCGGTTGGTTCAGCTTCGACGAGGTGATCGCCACCGTCGGCGACGAGCTGGGGGCCGACGTCGTCGTCGGCTGGCTCACCGAGCTCGGCATCGACCACGACGTCGCCTGGGCGCCCTACCTGGGCCGCGGGCCGCACTGGCGGGACGTGGACGCGAGCGGGTACACCCACCTGGTGTTCGTCAGCGGCCCGCTGATGGACATGCCGCTGCTGCGCGAGCTGACCGCGGCGTTCGCGCACGCGCAGCGCTGGGCGGTGAACGTCTCGATCGTCCCGGACGACGCCCGCCCGCTGTTCCACCAGGTCTGGGAGCGCGACGCCCCGGGGCTGTCCCGGCCCGACCTGGCCATCGGCACGACGACGCCCGACGTCCCGGTGGTGGCCGTCGCGTTCGCCCCGGCGCAGGAGGAGTACGGCCCGCGCAGTCAGGCCGACCAGGTGCGGGCCACCATCGAGGGCTGGCTCAAGACCCGCGGGATGCCGTGGTTCGAGCTGGACATGGACCTGTTCGACAAGCCCTACGAGCGCTTCCCCTCGCAGGTCGAGGCGCTCATCCGGCGGGCGGACGTGGTGGTGAGCATGCGGCTGCACGCGCTCGTGCTCGGGCTGGCGCACGACGTGCCGGTCATCGCCTGCGACGCCATCGCCGGGGGAGCGAAGGTCAGCGCGCAGGCCGCGGCGCTGGGCTGGCCGGTGGTGCTGCGGGCCGGCGAGATCGACCCGACCACGCTGGACGCGGCGCTCGAGCACGCCCTGTCGGGCACGCTGACCGGGGAGCTGGCCGAGGCCCGCCGCCGCGGTGCCGAGGGCAACGCCCGGGCGCGCGAGTGGTTCGTCGAGCAGCTCGGGGACGCCCGTCCGGAGCGCTGACCGGCCGGCCCGGCGGGGGCTGTGACGGCGGTTCCGACTCGGCTAGCGTGAGCCCGCCGACACCGTCCGTCAGCTCCTGGAGGCCCCCGTGCCAACGCCGACGCTGGACGCCATCGACCTCTCCGACCGGCAGTTCTGGGGCGCGCCGCCGGAGCAGCGGCACGCGGTCTTCGACGTGCTGCGCCGGGAGAGCCCGTTCGCCTTCTTCGCCGAGCCGGTGGTGCCCTACATCCCGGTCGGCCCCGGGTACCACGCCGTCACCCGGTACGCCGACGTCGAGGCGATCAGCTGCCAGCCGGCGCTGTTCGCCTCCGGTTCCGGGGCGGTCTCCATCGCCGACATGCCGCCCGACCTCAACGAGTTCTACGGCTCGCTGATCAGCATGGACGACCCCCGGCACGGCAAGATCCGGCGGATCGTGGCCAAGGCCTTCACCCCGCGGGTGCTGGAGAAGCTGGTGGGCAACGTGCAGGCGGTCGCCGACGACGTGGTGGCCCGCGCCCGGCGCACCGCCGAGGACGGCGACGGCACGATCGACGTGGTCGCCGACCTCGCCGCGCCGATCCCGCTGCGGGTCATCTGCGACATGATGGGCATCCCCGAGGACGACCGGGCGATGGTGCTGCAGCAGTCCAACGTCATCCTGTCCGGCGGTGACCCGGAGCTCGTCGAGGACGAGGAGTACATGGTCACCGCGTTCCTCAAGGCCGGCGAGCTGCTGGCCGGGCTGATGGCCCGGTTGGCCGCCGAGCGGCACGCGCACCCGGCCGACGACCTGACCACCGCGCTGGTCACCACCGAGGTCGACGGCGAGCGGCTGACCAACCAGGAGATCGCCTCCTTCTTCATCCTGCTGCTGGTCGCCGGCAACGAGACCACCCGCAACGCCATCTCCCAGGGCGTGCTGGCGCTGTCCGAGCACCCGGCCGAGCGCGACCGCTGGGCCGCCGACCCCGGGCTGACCCGCACCGCGGTGGAGGAGGTGGTGCGCTGGACCAGCCCGATCACCTGGATGCGCCGGACGGCGACCCGGGACGTCGAGCTCTCCGGCCGCTCGTTCCCGGCCGGCTCGAAGTTCCTGCTCTTCTACGCCGCCGCCAACCGCGACCCCGACGTCTTCGCCGACCCGCACCGGTTCGACCTGTCCCGCGACCCCAACCCCCACGTCGGCTTCGGCTCGCGCGGGCCGCACTTCTGCCTGGGTGCGCACCTGGCCCGGCGGGAGATCGGCGTGGCCTTCCGGGCCTTCGCCGACGCGCTGCCCGACCTGGAGGTGATCGGACCGCCGGCCCGGCTGCAGTCCTCGTTCGTCAACGGTCTCAAGCGGCTGCCGGCCCGGCTGGCGGATGCCCGGTGACCCGGGTGGTGGTGGACCGGGAGGTCTGCATGAGCGCCGGGGTCTGCGAGATGGAGGCGCCGGGGGTGTTCGAGCTCGACGCCGACGGCGTGCTGCAGGTCGGCGAGGTCACCGACGCCGACGCCGTGGAGACCGCCGTCCGGTCCTGCCCGACCGGGGCGCTGCAGCTGGTCGACTAGCCCAGCGGCCGCTGGGCCAGGGCGAACCGGCGCTCGACCTCGGCCGGCACCGGCCGTCGGCCGCGCAGCGCGGCCGGGAGCCGGCGCAGCAGCCCTGCCAGCGCCCGCCGGGCGGCGGCGTCGGTCGCAGCCCGCCGGGCCAGCCGGGCGGTCGCCGCGAGCGCCACCGGCAGCGGCCGGCGGAGCCAGTCGACGAGCACGTCGTTGCGGGTCTGCAGCGCCCACCGGGCGGGCGTCGGGCGGTCTGGGCCGGCGGGGGAGTGCCAGGCGACGACGTCCTCGGCGAAGACCAGCTGCCAGCCGGCGGCGGCCAGGTCGAGGGCGAGCAGGTGCTCCTCGCCGCCGAAGAAGAGCAGCGGGGAGAAGCCGCCGACGGCGAGGTGGGCGTCGCGGCGGACCACGGCCGCGAAGGCCGGGAAGCTGAGCACGTCGGGCCCGGCGGGGGAGCGGCCCAGCACCTCGGCGCGGTGCTTGCGGGTGACGGCGTCCTCGCTGCCGTCGGCGGCCATCCGGACCCGGCCGACCACGACCGCGACGTCCGGGTGGGCGTCGAGCAGGTCGGCTGCGCGCCCCAGCGCACCGGGTTCCCACCACGAGTCGTCGTCGGCGAAGGCGACGTAGCGGGTGCGGGCCCGGTGGACGCCGTCGGTGCGGGCCACCGCCCCGGTGTTGGCGGGCAGCTCGACCACCTCGACGGCGGGGTGCGCGGCGCGGACGGCGTCGGCGGTGCCGTCGGCGGAGGCGTTGTCGACCACGACCACCGGTGCGCCGCCGTCCAGGTGCGCCAGCGAGCGCAGCAGCGACCCCCGCCGGTCCCGGGTGGCGATGACGACGGTGACGCGCGGTTCGGTGCTCACGGCTGGGTGGGTCGCTCCGGGCTCAGGCGGAGAGCGCGGTGCTCGTGTCGTCGAGGGTGCGGGCCAGCTCGTCGAGCGGCAGGTCGAGCGCGCGGGCCAGGGCGGTGACGGTGAAGAACGCCGGGGTGGGCACCCGGCCGGACTCGATCTTGCGCAGCGCCTCCAGGCTCACCCCGGAGGCGGCGGCGACCTCGGCGGGGGACCGGCTCCCGCGGGCCGCGCGCAGCAGCGACCCCAGCCGCCGGCCACGGTCGCGCTCGGCGGGGGTCAGCGGCGGTCGCACCATGACCGTGATACTAATACCGGGATTGTCATACCGGAAGGACGGACACGTGATCGAACTGCGCACCCCCGGCGAGATCGACGCCATGCGGGCCGCCGGCGCCGTGGTGGCCGACATGCTCGCCGCGGTCCGGGCGGCCGCTGCCCCCGGCGTCCGGCTCACCGAGCTCGACGAGGTCGCCCGCGACGTGCTGGCCGCGGCCGGCGCCACCTCGCCCTTCCTCGGCTACGCGCCACTCAGCACCACCCCGCCGTTCCCCGGCGTCGTCTGCCTGTCGGTCAACGACGTCGCGCTGCACGGCATCCCCACCATGCAGCCGTTGGAGGACGGCGACCTGCTCAGCGTCGACGCCGGCGCGACGCTCGACGGCTGGGTCGGCGACTCGGCGATCACCTTCCCGGTCGGCACCCCGCGGCCGGCGGACCTGCAGCTGGTCGACACCGCGCAGCGGGCGCTGGACGCCGGGATCGCCGCCGCGGTGCCGGGCGGCCGGGTCGGCGACATCTCCGCCGCGATCAGCGCCGTCGGCCGGGCCGGTGGCTGCGGCATCAACACCGACCAGGGCGGTCACGGGGTCGGCCGCACCATGCACGCCGACCCGCACGTGCCCAACGAGGGCCGGGCCGGTCGCGGGGTCAAGCTGCGGGCCGGGCTGGTCATCGCGATCGAGCCGTGGTTCCTCGCCGGCGGCAGCGACGACTACCGGGTCGACGCCGACGGCTGGACGCTGCGCAGCGCCGACGGCAGCCGGGCCGCGCACGTCGAGCACACGGTCGCGGTCACCGACGACGGCCCGCGCATCCTCACGGCGCAGAGGTAGCGGGCTTCACACGCGGCCGTTGTGCACTGATCGTCGGAACAGCGACCCGATGGCGACGATCAGTGCACAACGGTGAGGGTCACGCGTCCGCTCGCGGTCGTGCACCCGCTCAGGTCAGAGCCTGGTCGAGGTCGGCGATGAGGTCGTCGACGTCCTCGATGCCGACGGAGAGGCGGACCAGGTCGGCCGGCACCTCGAGCGGGGAGCCGGCGGCGCTGGCGTGGGTCATCCGGTGCGGGTGCTCGACCAGCGACTCCACCCCGCCCAGCGACTCGGCGAGGGTGAACAGCTCGGTGCGCTCGCAGACCCGCAGCGCCGCCTCCTCTGCCGACGCCCTGTCCGTCCCACGCAGCCGGAACGAGACCATCCCGCCGAAGCCGGACATCTGCGACGCGGCGACCTCGTGGTTCCGGTGCTGGGGCAGGCCCGGGTACAGCACGTCGCCGACCGCGGGGTGCTCCAGCAGCCACTCGGCGATCCGGGCGCCGTTGGCGCTGTGCCGCTCCATCCGGACGCCGAGGGTCTTCAGGCTGCGCAGCACCAGCCAGGCGTCGAACGGGCCGTTGACCGCGCCCGCGGCGTTCTGCAGGAACGCCAGCTGCTCACCGAGCTCGTCGTCGGCGACCACCAGCGCGCCGCCGACGACGTCGGAGTGCCCGCCCAGGTACTTCGTCGTGGAGTGGACGACCACGTCCGCGCCCAGGGTCAGCGGCTGCTGCAGGTAGGGCGAGGCGAAGGTGTTGTCGACGACCAGCAGGGTGCCCGCGGCGTGCGCGATCTCCGCCAGCGCGGCGATGTCGGCGACGTTGAGCAGCGGGTTGCTCGGCGTCTCGCACCAGACCACCCGGGTCGTCTCCGGGGCGACGGCGGCGCGGACGGCGTCCAGGTCGTTGAGGTCGACCGGCTGGTGGCCGACGCCCCAGGGGGCCATGACCCGCGAGATCAGCCGGTAGGTGCCGCCGTAGGCGTCGCCGCCGAGCACCACGGAGTCGCCGGGCCGGCAGACGGTGCGCAGCAGGGTGTCCTCGGCGGCCAGGCCCGAGGCGAAGGTCATCGCGCGGGTGCCCTGCTCGAGGGAGGCCAGCGCCGTCTGCAGGGTGTCCCGGGTCGGGTTCGCGCTGCGGCTGTACTCGTAGCCCCCGCGCAGCCCGCCGACGCCGTCCTGCTTGTACGTGGTGGTCAGGTGCAGCGGCGGGATCACCGCCCCGGTCGCCGGGTCGGGCTCCTGCCCGGCGTGGATCGCCCGTGTGTTGAAGCCGGTCATGCCTGCACCGTAGAGCCGGGCAGCCCGACGAGGTGGCCGAGCACGTCCTGCCGGGTGACGACGCCGGCGGGCTTGCCGTCGACGTGCACCAGGAGCGCGTCGGCGTCGCCCAGCGCGCTCACCGCGGCGGACACCGGCTCGCCCGACCCGATGATCGGCAGCGGCGGGGACATGTGCCGCTCGACCGGGTCGGCCAGCGTCGCCCGGCCGGCGAACAGCGCGTCCAGCAGCGTCTTCTCGGCGACCGAGCCGACGACCTCACCGGCGGTCACCGGCGGCTCGGCGCGGACCACCGGGAGCTGGCTGACGCCGTACTCGCGGAGGATGTCGATCGCGTCGCGGACGGTCTCGTTGGGGTGGGTGTGCACCAGCGTGGGGGTCGAGCCGGTCTTGGTGTCCAGCAGCTCGCCGACGGTCTCGCCGCCACCGGCGTCCAGGAACCCGTAGTCGGCCATCCACTCGTCGTTGAAGATCTTGTTCAGGTAGCCGCGCCCGCCGTCGGGGAGCAGCACCACCAGGACGTCGTCCTTGGTCAGCCGCTCGGCGACCCGCAGCGCGGCGACGACGGCCATCCCGCACGAGCCGCCGACCAGCAGGCCCTCCTCGCGGGCGAGCCGGCGGGTCATCGCGAAGGAGTCGCCGTCGGAGACCGCGACGATCTCGTCGGCCACCGTGCGGTCGTAGGCGTCGGGCCAGAAGTCCTCGCCGACGCCCTCGACCAGGTACGGCCGGCCGGTGCCGCCGGAGTAGACCGAGCCCTCCGGGTCCGCGCCGATGACCTGCACCCGTCCCTCGCTGGCCTCCTTGAGGTAGCGGCCGACGCCGGAGATCGTGCCGCCGGTGCCCGCACCGGTGACGAAGTGGGTGATCCGCCCGTCGGTCTGCGACCAGATCTCCGGGCCGGTGGTCTCGTAGTGCGAGCGCGGGTTGTTCGGGTTGGAGTACTGGTCGGCCTTCCAGCCGCCGACGGTCTCCCGGGCCAGCCGGTCGGACACCGAGTAGTACGAGCGCGGGTCGGCCGGGTCGACGGCGGTGGGGCAGACGTGCACCTCGGCGCCGTAGGCCTTGAGCACGTTGATCTTCTCGCTCCCCACCTTGTCGGGGCAGACGAAGATGCACTTGTAGCCGCGGGTCTGGGCCACGATCGCCAGGCCGATCCCGGTGTTGCCGCTGGTCGGCTCGATGATCGTGCCGCCGGGCTGCAGCAGCCCCGCCGCCTCGGCGGCCTCGACCATCCGCAGCGCGATCCGGTCCTTCACCGAGCCGCCCGGGTTGACGTACTCGACCTTGGCCAGCACCAGCGGCGCGTCGGGCCCGAGGTGGGCGGTGACGGAGTTCAGGCGGACCAGCGGGGTGTTGCCGATGAGCTCGACGACGGACTCGGCGTACTGCACGGGGTCTCCTGCGGACGACGGGGCCGGCGACGGGTCGCGTGCGCCGGTGGTGCCGCCATCCCATCAGACGTGCGCACCGCCGCGCCCCCGGGTCAGTACGGCAGGTAGTAGGTGAGCAGGTCCGCGGTCATCGGCGGGAACAGCGCCTCGTACAGCTCCGGGTCGCGGCCGGGGTACACGTCCGGGCGGCGCCGGGTCAGGCCGTGCATCCCGTGCGGCCCGAGCAGCAGCGCGCCCAGCTGGTCCGGCGCGACGCCCGCGCCGCCGACGGCGCCCGGCGCCTGCTCGCGACCACCGGCGCGCACCGGCCCCAGCCCGTCGTCGGTGACCGGCAGCCGCCAGCTCGCGCCGTAGGTGGAGACGACGACGTCCCGCCCGGCGCGCTGCACCCCCGACGCGGTGAACCGGCGGGACAGCACCGGGCGCAGCGCCTCGAGCAGGGCGCCGACGTCGGGCACCCGCACGTAGTACTGCTCGGCCTGCTCGCTGCCGGCGCCCAGCCGGTCGGCCCAGCCGGCGCCGGGCAGGCTCGCCGGCCGGTCGGTCACCCGCACCGGCCGTCCCCCGGCGAGCGCGGCGACCCCGGCCAGCAGCGCCTCGGCCGCCGCGGCGTCGACCGCGGTGGGCTCGGCGGCCAGGAGGTCGTCGTCCGGCTCGGGCACCCGCACCGAGCCGGCGACGGCACCGTCGCGCTCCAGCACCCAGGTGGTCGTCGCCTCGTGGGCCACCAGCCAGCGCAGCCGCGCGGCGGGGTGCGGCATCGCGACGTCGGCCCCGGCCTGCGCCGCGTCCTGCAGCCGGGCGAGCGCCGGCAGGTCCGCCGGGGTGGCGCGGCGGAGCCCGGGCACCGGGAGCGGGAGGTCGCGCACCGGCCGGGCCGGCGGGATGTCGACGGCGTACTCGTAGCCGAACAGCCGGTAGAAGTACGGGATCCCGATCATCACCTGGAGCAGGTCGCCGCGGGCCCGGGACCGCTCGTGCGCCCACCCCATCAGGGCGCGCACCAGGCCGCGGCCCTCGTGGCCGGGGTCGGTGGCCACCAGCTCGACCTGCCCGGCGGGGACGACGACGTCCGCGACCCGCACGGTCTCCGGCAGCAGCGTGGCGGTGGAGACGACCCGGTCGCCGTCGACCACCACCGCGGTGGCGTCGAAGCCGGTGTCCGGGTCCTCGACGACCAGCCGCTGGTCCTCGGCGTCCGGCGGGTCGCCCCGGGCGGCCAGCAGCGCGCCGACCTGCTCGAGGTCGGCGGGGCGGCAGGTGCGCAGCACCAGCCCACCGGGCAGCACCCGTTCCTCAGCACCGTCGGTGACCACGCTGGCACGGTGGTCGCCCGGGCCCGCGGGGGCAACTGGTTTCCGGTCGGCTGCGTCGTCCCCGCGTCGCGTTTTACGCCGTATACGCTCTGCGGGCCGGGTACGCACCCGGTGAGGCGGGCGTCGAACCAACGGCCGGACCGCCGGACTGGAGAGGGACCGCGAGTCGATGACCGAGAGCCTGAGCTCGCTGCACGCGGAGCTGGCCGGTGTCGTCCTCGTGGGTCGGGAGCTGCCTGACGTGCTGACCGAGATCGTCCAGATCTCCCGCCGCGCGATCCCGGGGGCCGACGCCACCTCGATCACGCTGATCCGCGACGAGCGCGCCTTCACGGCCGCCTTCGCCGGGCAGATCGCGATGGACGCCGACGAACTGCAGTACCAGCGGGGCTACGGCCCCTGCCTGGACGCCGGGCGGTCCGGGGAGGTGTTCGTGGTCCGCGACATGAGCGCCGAGGACCGGTGGCCCGACTACGCCCTGCACGCCGCCCGGCTCGGGGTGGGCAGCTCGCTGTCGGTGCCGCTTCCCTTCCAGGGCGCGACCATCGGCGCGCTGAACAACTACTCCACCGAGCCCGGTGCCTTCGGTGACGTCGACGTCCGGCTCGGCGAGGAGGTGGCGGCGTTCGTGGCGATCGCCGTCGGCAACGCCGAGGCCGCTGCCCGGGCCACCGACGACGTGATGAACATGCGCCGGGCGATGGACTCGCGGGCGGTGATCGAGCAGGCCAAGGGCATCCTGATGGAGCGGTTCAAGGTCACCTCCGAGCAGGCGTTCACCCTGCTCACCCACGCCTCGCAGCGCAGCAACGTCAAGCTGCGCGACGTCGCCGAGGAGCTCACCGACACCGGGGTGCTGCGCGGCAGCTGACCCGGGCTGGCGGGCTGATCACGTCCGGGGACAGGATCAGGGGCATGACGACGACGCCCCCTCCCGTACCCCGGCGCACCCTCGGCGGGCTGGAGGTCTCCGCCCTGGGCCTGGGCTGCATGGGCATGAGCCAGATGTACGGCACCGCCGACCGGGCGGAGTCGATCGCCACCGTGCACCGGGCGCTCGACCTCGGCGTCACGTTCCTGGACACCTCCGACGTCTACGGCGACGGGCACAACGAGGAGCTGGTCGGCGAGGCCATCGCCGGGCGCCGCGACGAGGTGCAGCTGGCCACCAAGTTCTCGCTCAGCCACGACGACCGCGGCGGGATGGCCATCGACGGCCGGCCGGAGAACGTGCGCGCCCGGGTCGAGGCCAGCCTGCGCCGCTTGCGCGTCGACGTGATCGACCTGTACTACCAGCACCGGGTCGACCCGACGGTGCCGATCGAGGACACCGTCGGCGCGATGGCCGAGCTGGTGCAGCAGGGCAAGGTCCGGTTCCTGGGGCTGTCGGAGGCCAGCGCCGCGTCGATCCGCCGGGCGGTGGCGGTGCACCCGATCGCCGCGCTGCAGAGCGAGTGGTCGCTGTGGACCCGCGACCTCGAGGGCTCCGGCGGCGGCGACAGCGTGCTCGCCGTCGCCCGCGAGCACGGCATCGGCATCGTGCCGTTCAGCCCGCTGGGCCGGGGCTTCCTCACCGGCGCGATCACCAGCCCGGCCGACTTCGCCGAGGACGACTGGCGGCGCACCCACCCGCGGTTCACCGGCGAGGCGTTCACCGTGAACCTGCGGCTGGTCGAGGCGGTGCGGGCGATGGCCGAGGAGAAGGGCGTGACCGCCGGGCAGCTCGCGCTGGCCTGGGTGCTCGCCCAGGGCGAGGACGTCGTCCCGATCCCGGGCACCAAGCGGCGCAGCTACCTGGACGAGAACGTCGGTGCCGCGGCGGTCCGGCTGACGGCCGACGACCTGGCCCGGCTGGCCGAGATCGCGCCGCCGGGGGTGGCGGCCGGTGGCCGCTACGCCGACGCCTCCTACGCCTACGGCGACAGCCCGGCCCCGGCGTGACCACCGACCCGCGGGTGCTGGTCGCCGTGTACGCCTCCCCGGTCGCGGCGGCGCTGACCGGGATCGGTGCCCAGCTCGGCTTCCGCACCCTGCTCGTCGAGCCGGACGCGGAGCTCCGCGCGGCGGCGACCTGGGCCGGACCGGCCGTCGCGGAGCTGGCCGCCCTGGACGGCGACCCGGAGCTCGCGGCCGCGGACGTCGTCGTCACCGACCACCACCGCGACGACCTGGGCGTGCACCTGCGGGACGCGCTGGCCCGGCCGGTGCGCTGGGTCGGCGTCGTCGGCAACCCCCGGCACGAGGGTCCGCACGTGGCCGCGCTGGCCGCACTGGGTGTGGCGCCGGCGGACGTCGCCCGGGTGCACCGCCCGATCGGGCTGGACATCGGCTCGCGCAGCCCGGCCGAGATCGCCGTCTCCACGCTCGCCGGGCTGCTCGCCGACCGCAACGGCCGGCCCGGCGGCTTCCTCGACCGGTGACCGTCGTGCTGGGTGCCGACCTGGGCACCAGCGGCTGCAAGGTGGTCGCCCTCGACCTCGACGGGTCGGTGGTCGCCGAGGCCGAGGCCGGCTACCCGGTCGACCGGCCGCGCCCGGGGTGGGCGCAGACCGACGTCGCGGTCTGGCGCCGCGCGCTGGACGACGCCCTCGCCGCGCTGGCCGGGCGGCTCGGCGACCGGCCGGTGGCCGCGCTCGGCCTCTCCGGGCAGATGCACGGGGCGGTGCTGGTCGACGCCGCCGGGGAGGCGCTGGCTCCGGCCCTGCTGTGGCCCGACCGGCGGGCGACGGCCGAGCTGGACCGGTGGCGGCAGCTGCCCGCGCCCGACCGCGCCGCCCTCGCCAACCCGCTGGCCGCGGGGATGACCGGGCCGCTGGTGGCCTGGCTGGGGGCGCACCAGTCGGAGGTGCTGGCCCGGGCGGCCACGGTGCTGCTGCCCAAGGACGCCGTCCGGGCCACCCTGGTGCCCGGCGCCGACCCGGCGGTCACCGACCGCAGCGACGCCTCCGCCACCCTGCTGTGGGACGTGCCCGCCGACGACTGGTCGCCCGCGGCCACCGCGGCGGCCGGCATCGACCCGGGACTGCTGCCGGTGGTGCGTCCCGGGGACGCCGTCGTCGGCACCGCGGAGCTGCTCGGCCGGCCGGTGCCCGTCGTCGTGGGCGGGGCGGACACCCCGCTCGCCCTGCTGGCCGCCGGCACCCGCACCGGTGTGCAGGTCAACCTGGGGTCCGGGGCGCAGCTGCTGCGGCCCGGCGTGCGGCCCGCCCCGGTCGCCGACCCCGTCGTCCACTGCTACGCCGACGCCGAGCGCGGCTGGTACGCGATGGCCGCGCTGCAGAACGCCGGCACTGCCTGGTCGTGGGTGTGCGGCGTCCTCGGGCTGGACTGGGCGGCGTTCGCCGGCAGCCTCGCGGGGTCGCCGCCCGGCGCCGGCGGGGTGGTGTTCGCCCCGTTCCTCACCGGCGAGCGGGGCGGGGTGGCCGGCCCGGACACCCGCGGTGGCTGGACCGGGCTGACCGCCGACACCACCCGCGCCGACCTCGCCCGGGCGGCGCTGGAGGGCGTGGCCTGCGCCGTGGCGGCGGCGCTGGACCTGCTCGGCCCGGAGGAGGGGGAGCTCGTGGTGCTCACCGGGGGAGGGGCGCGGGAGCCGGGGGTGCAGCAGCTGCTCGCCGACGTGCTCGACCGGCCGGTGCAGCACGTGCAGGTGCGCAGCGCGTCGGCCGCCGGTGCCGCGGTGCTGGCCGCCCGCGGCGTCGGCCTGGCGGTCACCCCCGAGCGCGCCGCCGACCCGGTCGTGGAGCCCCGCCGTCCGGGCTCGGCCGCCGGCGTCCGGGAGCGCTGGGCGGCCGCCGTCGGCTGAGCCGGCTCACCGCGCGGAACGGACCGGCGGGTGTCACCGTTGACCAGACGAGCGGAGCCCGCCACGGGCTCCCGCAACACGTGAGGGGGTGGGCGCGTCATGGCGTCGCTGTTCAACAAGGTCGTGCAGTTCGCGAACAGCCCGAAGGGCAAGCAGGCCATCCGTCAGGCGACGGACAAGGCCCAGCAGCTGGCCAAGGACCCGAAGACCCGGGCGAAGATCGACGACGTGCGCCGCCGGGTGCAGGGCGGCCGCGGCGGCAACGGCACCGGTACCGGCACCGGGGGTGCCGGCGGGCTGCACTGACCCGCTGAGCTCAGGCTGACGGCGCTCGACCCGCACCCGGGGCGAGCGCCGTCAGCACGTCCGGGTGCAGCACGCCGTTGGTGGCCACGGCGCTGCCGCCGGCCGGGCCGGGGGTGCCGTCCAGGTCGGTGAACGTGCCGCCGGCCTCCCGGACGACCACGTCGAGCGCGGCGAGGTCCCACAGCGAGACCTCGGGCTCGCAGGCGACGTCGACCGAGCCCTCGGCCACCATCATGTAGCTCCAGAAGTCGCCGTAGGCCCGGGTCCGCCAGACCGCGCGGGTCAGGTCGAGGAACCCGTCGAGCCGGTCCCGCTCCTCCCAGCCGGACAGGCTGGAGTAGGACAGGCTCGCGTCGGCCAGGCTGGCGACCTTCGAGACCGTGCAGCGGGTGGCGTTCTCCAGCCGCCGGCCGGTCCACGCGCCGGTGCCGGCGGCCGCCCACCAGCGGCGGTTGAGCGCCGGCGCGGACACCAGGCCCACGACGGGCAGGTCGCCGTCGAGCAGGGCGATGAGCGTGGCCCACACGGGCACCCCGCGGACGAAGTTCTTCGTGCCGTCGATCGGGTCGACCACCCACCGCCGGTCGCCGCGGCCGGTGCTGCCGAACTCCTCGCCGATGACGGCGTCCCGGGTGCGGGCGCGCGCCAGCGTGCTGCGCAGCTGCTCCTCCACCGCCCGGTCGGCGTCGGTCACGGGGGTGAGGTCGGGCTTGGTGTCGACCTGCAGGTCCTGGGCCCGGAACCGGTCCAGGCTGATCGCGTCGGCCTGGTCGGCCAGCACGTGCGCCAGGCGCATGTCCTCGTTGTAGCCCCGCTGCCCCGACGTCATGGCACGGAACCTAGTGGAGGGAACCCCTGGCCCCCGCGCTGCGACGGGAGCCGGTGGGGCCCCCGGTCACTTGAAGACGGACTCGCTCACCCCGCTGGGGCCCTCGTACTCGCGGTCCTCGATGCCCTGCAGGGCCTGCACCACGTCGTCCGAGCCACCGTTGTCCTGGGCGTGCTTGACGATGTCCTCCTTCGTCGCCGGGTAGTCGATGCCGCCGAGGGCCTTCTGGATGTCGATCGGGCTCACCATGCCCACCGGCCTACCCCGAGGGGGCTGCGTCGACGCACCGGGCGCCGCAGATACCGTCGGAGCATGGAGGCGGGGACGATCGTCGGGCTGCTCGCCGACCCGGCGCGGCTCAAGGTCGTCGCCGCGCTGGCGCTGGACGCCCGGACCATCGAGGAGGTCGCCGACGCGACCGGGCTGTCGCTCAAGGACGTCGCGCTGGCCGCGCGCCGGCTGGCCCGCGCCGGCCTGGTGCACCGCGACGGGCACGCCCTGGCGCTGCACGCCGAGCGGTTCGGGGAGGCAGCGCGCTCGGCGGCCGCGGTGGCGCCCCCGCCCGAGCGGATGTCGGACGACCCGGCCGAGGACGCCGTGCTGCGGACCTTCCTGCGCGACGGCAGGCTGGTCTCCATCCCGGCGCAGCACGGCAAGCGGCGGGTGGTGCTGGAGCACCTCGTGCACGTCTTCGAGCCCGGGGTGCGCTACCCGGAGCGGGAGGTGAACGCACTGCTGGCGGCGTGGCACCCCGACGTCGCCGCGCTGCGCCGGTACCTGGTCGACGAGGGGCTGCTGACCCGGTACGCGGGGGTCTACTGGCGGTCCGGCGGCTACGTCGACGTCTGAGGGAGGGTCGGTTCTCGTGCGTCGTCAGGTGTTCGCCTTCTCCGGCGTGCTGCAGCCGCAGCCGGGGGAGCGCGGGAACCGGCCGCTGCTGGAGCACGTGCTGGCGATCGGCGCGGCCCGGCGGGTGACCGGTGGCCCGGTGCGGCTCTGCTACGTGCCGACGGCGGTGGGCGACGACCCGGCCGCGGTCTCGGCCTACCAGCGGGTCTTCGGCGGCCGGGACGACGTCGTCCTCAGCGTGCTGCGGCTGTTCCCGCAGCCGAGCACCCCCGACCTGCGCACCCACCTGCTGACCCAGGACGTCGTGCTGGTCGAGGGCGGCAGCGTGGTCAACCTGGTGGCGGTCTGGCGGGCGCACGGCCTGCCCGCCGTGCTGCGCGAGTGCTGGGAGGCCGGCGTCGTGCTGGCCGGCCCGAGCGCGGGCGGCATGTGCTGGCACGTGGGCGGCGCCACCGACGCGTGGTCCGACGAGCAGTCGGGCCGGCTGGCGCCGTTCACCGAGGGGCTGGGGCTGCTGCCGCACAGCTTCGGCGTGCACGACGACATGGCCGGCCAGCCGCGGCGGGCCGTCTACCGCCGGATGGTCGGCGCCGGGGAGCTGCCCCCCGGGTACGCCACCGAGGACGGCGTGGGCCTGCACTACCTGGGCACCGAGCTCGCCGAGGCGGTCACCGTGCGGCCGGGGGCCAGGGCGTGGCGGGTCGACCCCGACGGGGCGGGCGGCGTCGTCGAACGCGCGATCACCCCCCGCCAGGTCTGAGGAAGGACCCCCTCGCCCCCCACCTCTCGCTCCGCTCGAGGCGGGACCCTGCGAGGGGGCCGGGGGGCGAGGGGTCTCTCCTCAATGCCCCGGCGTCAGCTGGCCGACGGCGGCGATGAGCCGGCGGAAGCTGCCCAGCCGTTCCAGGCGCACCGGAGGGCCCTCGGCGGCCCAGCGGTCCAGCGCGCACCCCGGGTCCTCGGCGCCGTGCCCGCAGCCGGGCGGGCAGTCCACGGCGGCCTCGGCCAGGTCGTCGAAGGCGGCCAGCACGTCCTGCGGGGTCACGTGCGCCAGACCGAAGGAGCGGATGCCGGGGGTGTCGATCAGCGTCCCGCCGCCGGGCAGGTCCAGCAGCACTGCCGAGGACGACGTGTGCCGGCCCTTGCCGATCTTGCTGACGTCACCGGTGGCCCGGAAGGCGCCCGGGATGAGCCGGTTGAACAGCGTCGACTTGCCCACGCCGGACTGCCCGACCAGCACGCTCATCTGGTCGCGCAGCCGGTCCACCAGCTCTTCGAGCGGCGCCTCGCGGGACATCGGCACCGCGTCGACCTCCAGGCCGGCGTACCGGTCCAGCAGCGGCTGCGGGCTGGCCAGGTCGGACTTGGTCAGCACCAGCAGCGGCGAGAGCCCACCGGCGTAGGCCGCGACCAGGCAGCGGTCCAGGAAGCCGAGCGCGGGCTCGGGGTCGGCGATCGAGGTGACGACGACGAGCTGGTCGGCGTTGGCGACCACGATCCGCTCGGTCGGGTCGGTGTCGTCGGCGGTGCGCCGCAGCGAGGTGACCCGGTCGGCGATGCTGACGATCCGCGCCAGGCTGTCGGTCCGGCCGGAGGTGTCACCGACGACCCGCACCCGGTCGCCGACGACCACGCCGTGCTTGCCGAGCTCGCGGGCGCGCATCGCGGTCACCTCGACGGGCGCACCCTCCGGGCCGTCCACCCGCACCGTCATCCGGCCGCGGTCCACGGCGATCACCAGCCCGGGCACGGCCTCGTCGTGCTTGGGCCGGGTGCGCGTGCGCGGTCGTGAGCCGTGCCGGGACGCGCGGACCCGGACGTCGTCCTCGTCCGACCGGCTGTCCATCCGCCGGCCGCTCACGACGCCACCCCGGCCGGCTCGCCCAGCAGGCCCGCCCAGCGCTCCCGGAAGTCCGGCAGCGTCTTGGCCACCGCACCCGGGTCGCTGACCTCGACGCCCTCGACCGCCAGCGCCAACAGCGCCGCGGCGTGCACCATCCGGTGGTCGGCGTAGGAGTCCAGCCGGGCCGGGCGGCGCGGGCCCGGGGTGATGACCAGCCCGTCGGGCAGCTGCTGCACGTGCGCCCCGACGGCGGTGAGCACCTCGTCCAGCGCCTGCAGGCGGTCGGTCTCGTGGCCGCGCAGGTGGCCGATCCCGGTCAGCCGGGACGGGCCGTCGGCCAGCGCGCACAGCGCGGCGAGCACCGGGGTGAGCTCGCCGACGTCGCCGAGGTCGGCCTCCAGCGGCGCGATCCGGCCCCCGCCGGTCACCTGCAGCCCCTCGTCGGTGCGCACCACGTCGGCGCCCATCGCGGTGAGCAACCGGTCCAGCTGGGCGCCGGGCTGGGTGGTGTCGGCCGGCCAGTCGCGGACGGTGACCCGTCCGCCGGTGACCAGCGCCGCGGCGAGGAAGGGAGCGGCGTTGGACAGGTCCGGCTCGATGACCCGGTCACGGGCGGCGATCGGCCCCGGGGCCACCCGCCAGCCGCGGTCGGTGGGGGTGACGGTGACGCCGTGCTCGGCCAGCGTGCGCAGGGTCATCTCCACGTGCGGCATGGACGGGACGCCGCCGGTGAGTGCGAGGTCCAGCCCCTCGTCGAAGCGGGCGGCGGCCAGCAGCAGCCCGGAGACCACCTGGCTGGACTCGCTGGCGTCGACGGTGACCGACCCGCCGCGCACCGACCCGGTGCCGTGCACGGTGAACGGCGCGCGGCCGCGGCCGGCGTCGTCGACCTCCACCCCGGCGGCGCGCAGCCCGGCGATCAGCCCGGCGTTCGGCCGGTCGCGCAGCCGCGGGTCGCCGTCCAGCCGCACCGGGCCGGTGGCGAGCGCGGCGACCGGGGGCAGGAAGCGCAGCACCGTCCCGGCCAGGCCGGCGTCGACATCGGCCGGCCCGCGCAGCTCGCCGGGGGTGACCAGCCGGTCGTCGCCGTCCTCGTCGATGCGCACGCCGAGCGCGCGCAGCCCGGCGGCCATCAGGTCGGTGTCCCGGGCGCGCAGCGGGCGCACCAGCCGGCTCGGCCCGTCGGCGACCGCGGCGAGCACCAGGGCGCGGGCGGTCAGGGACTTGGACCCGGGCAGGGCCACGACGGCGTCCACCGGCGTGCGGGTGGACGGCGCCTGCCAGACCTCGACCATGTCGCTCATCCTGCCCTGCCGGCCTCCTCGGCCAGCGCCGCGACGGCGGCCGCGACCCGCCGCTGCCGGGTGGCCTCTGCCTTGGCGCCCTCGACCGCGAGCACGTGCCGCCGCTGCGCGCTGTAGGAGAGCGCGTCGAAGCGGGCCCGGGCGGCGGGGTGGGCGTCCAGCGCGGCGGCGAGGTCGGCGGGCACCTCGACCACCCGCGGGGCGTCGTCCAGCTCGACGTCCACCTCGACCGCGTCGCCGGCGGCCACCCCGGCGGCCGCGCGGTTCTCCGCGCTGACCGGGATGAGCGACTGCCCGCCCATGCTCCCGATGCTCGTCCGGTAGGTGTGCCCGCCGACGGTGACCGTCACCGCCGGCTTCCTCCCGCCGCCGAGGGCCTCCAGGACCTCAGGCGGCACGACCATCCCGGTGGCGGTCTTGCCGTGCAGGTCGACGG
This sequence comes from Modestobacter versicolor, assembly GCF_014195485.1. Taxonomy (NCBI): domain Bacteria; kingdom Bacillati; phylum Actinomycetota; class Actinomycetes; order Geodermatophilales; family Geodermatophilaceae; genus Modestobacter; species Modestobacter versicolor. Next base: position 377,053 of record NZ_JACIBU010000002.1, on the reverse strand, counting down.
TCGTGGAGAACCTCATGACCGGAGAGGATGGCAGCTCCGGGCGCCGCCGCGACAGCGCCCGGAGCCGGGCTCACCCGCCCGCCCGCGGGTCGGCTCCCGCCCCGGTCCCGCTCCTCGGTCGCTGGCGCTCCCGGCGATGCTCGCCGCGGCGTCAGCCTCCGGTGTGCTGGGCCGGGGAGGCCTGCTTCTTCGCCGGCATCGTGCGCACCAGCCGGCGGTTGGCGAACTCGAACATGCCCAGCTCCGAGAGCTCGCGCCCGTAGCCGGACCGCTTCACCCCGCCGAAGGGCAGCTCGGGGGAGGAGCCGGAGGGCTGGTTGATCCAGACCATCCCCGACTCGAGCCGGTCGGCGACCGCGCGGGCCCGCTCGGTGTCGCCGCTGTAGACGGCCGCGGACAGGCCGAAGTCGCTGTCGTTGGCCAGCGCGACCGCCTCGTCCTCGTCCTTGACCCGGTAGACGACGGCGGCCGGGCCGAACAGCTCCTCGTGGTACGCCCGCATCTCCGGGGTCACGTCGGCGAGCAGCGTCGCCTCGACGAAGGCGCCGTCGTGCTCGGGGCGGCCGCCACCGGCCAGCACCGTGGCGCCCTTGTCGACGGCGTCCTGGATCTGCGCGGCCAGGTCCTGGGCGGCCCGCTCGGTGGACAGCGGGCCGAGCGTCGTCGACGGGTCGGCCGGGTCGCCCGGGGTGAAGGAGGAGAACGCCTGCTGCAGGCCGCCGACGACGTCGTCGTAGACGTCGTCCAGCACGATGATCCGCTTGGCCGCGATGCACGCCTGGCCGGTGTTGGCCATCCGGGCCATGGTCGCTGCCTTGACGGTGCGGCCCACGTCGGGGGCGTCGAGCACGATGAACGGGTCGCTGCCGCCGAGCTCGAGCACCGACTTCTTCAGGTGCTTGCCGGCGACCTGGGCGACGCTGCTGCCGGCCCGCTCGCTGCCGGTCAGGGTCACCCCCTGCACGGCCCGGTGGGCGATGACCTGCTCGACGTCGGCGATGCGCAGGAAGACGTTGGTGTAGACGCCCTCGGGGGCGCCGGCGTCGCGGAACAGCTGCTCCAGCGCCAGCGCGCACTGCGGGTTGTTCTCCGCGTGCTTGAGCAGGATCGTGTTGCCCAGCGTCAGGTTCGGCCCGGCCACCCGCACGACCTGGTAGAGCGGGTAGTTCCACGGCTCGATGGCCAGGATGACGCCGGTCGGCTCGTTGACCACGACCGCCTCGCCGGCCATCACGTCGATCGGCTTGGGCTCGAGGAAGCGCGGGCCGTTGTCGGCGTAGTAGTCGAGGATCGCCGCGGCCAGCTGCACCTCGCCGGCGGCCTCCTGGATCCGCTTGCCCATCTCCTTGGTGATGAGCGCGGCGAAGTCGTCCTGCCGCTCGCGCATCAGCTCGGCCGCCCGCTTCACCACCGCCGCGCGCTCCTCGGTGGTGCGCCGCCGCCAGTCGAGGAACGCGGCGTGCGCCTGCTCGACGACGCCGTCGATCTCCGCGGTCTCCAGGAAGGGGAACTCCTGCTCGGTCTGCCCGGTGTACGGGTTGACCGTCGCGTACCGGCGGGCGCCGGTGTCACCGGCGGTCTTGGGGTGCTCGGATGAGGGAGCCTGGGTGGTCGTCACGTCGTCGTGCCCTCCGTCGCTCGTGTGTCGGTCCTCCCCGTCATACCCCCGTCCACACCCGGTCCGCAGCCCGGGCCGTGCCCGGCTGCTGAGCTGACGGTGCACCGCCGTCGTGCGCGAACTGCTGCCTCCCGAGCGCTGAGGCAGCGATCAGCGCACAACGGCGGCCGGCGCGGCACGGGGGGCGAGGATGCGGACCGCCGTCGGGGTCACCAGTCCGGCCGGACGACGTCCGTCGGTGGACCCACCTAGGCTCGGCGGCGTCGTCCGCAGGGGAGGAGATCGCCGTGTGTGGTCGCTATGCCGCCAGCCGCCGTCCGGAGGACCTGGTGCTCGAGTTCGAGGCGGTCGCTGCCGAGGGGCAGGCCCCGCTGCCGGCGGACTACAACGTCGCCCCGACCAAGGACGTCTACGTGGTCCGGCACAAGAAGGAGCGGGACGCCGAGGGGGCGCTGACCGGCGGCGGGCACCGTGAGCTGCGGGCCGTGCGCTGGGGCCTGGTGCCCTCCTGGGCCAAGGACGTCTCGGTGGGCAACCGGATGCTCAACGCCCGGGTCGAGTCGCTGACCGAGAAGCCGGCCTTCCGCACCGCCGCCGCCACCCGCCGCTGCCTCGTCCCCGCCGACGGCTGGTACGAGTGGGCGCCCAAGCACGACGCCCCGGGCAAGCAGCCGTACTTCGTGACGCCGGAGGACGGCTCGGTGCTGGCCTTCGCCGGTCTCTGGGAGGTGTGGGGACGCGGCGAGGACCGGCTCTACACCTGCACCGTGGTCACCGCCCCCGCCGTCGGCGCGCTCACCGAGGTGCACCCCCGGATGCCGCTGGTGCTGCCGCGAGACCGCTGGGCCGACTGGCTCGACCCCGCCCGCGAGGACGTCGCCGAGCTCGCCCTGGCCACCCCGCCGGAGGTCGTCGAGCGGCTGGAGATCCGGCCGGTCGGCGCCGCCGTGGGCAACGTGGCCAACAACGGTCCGCAGCTCACCGCCCGCCAGGAGTCCGTCAGCGCCCCGGCCGACCAGCCGGCGCTGTTCTGAGCGTGACCGACGCGTCCCCGGCCCCCCGTTCCCGCGCGCTGCCGGACTGGGTCGCGGCCGGCGTCACCTTCCTGGCCTCCGGCTCGGTGCTGGTGCTCGAGGTGGTCGGGCTGCGGCTGATCGCCCCCTACGTCGGGATCACCCTGCAGACCAGCACGGCCGTCATCGGCTTCGCGCTGGCCGCGATCGCCATCGGCGCGTGGGCCGGGGGAGCGGCGGCCGACCGCACCGACCCCCGCAAGCTGATCGCCCCGCTCCTGGTCGCCGGCGGTGCCCTCGTGGTGGCCGTGCTGCCGCTGGTCCGCTTCGCCGGGTCGCTGCTCACCGGCGCCGCCGCGGGCAACGTGCTGCTGCTCGCCGCGGTCGCGGTCATCGTGCCCGCGGCGCTGCTGTCGGCGGTGCCGCCGATGGTCGTCGCGCTCCAGCTGGGCAGCCTGGCCGAGACCGGGTCGGTGGTCGGCCGGCTGTCCGGCATCGGCACGCTCGGCGGCATCGTCGCCACCTTCGCCACCGGCTTCGTGCTGGTCGCGGTGCTGCCGGGCAGCGTGATCCTGGTCGGCACCGGCCTGGTGGTGGTGCTGGCCGGCCTGGTGCTGGGCGTCCTGCTGCGTCGCCGGGCCCCGGGTGTGGCCGGCCGGCTGCCGGTGGGCCTGCTCGTGCTCGCCCTGGCCACCCCGGTGCTCGCCGCGGTCGCTCCCACGCCGTGCGAGCGGGAGACCGCCTACCACTGCGCCCGGGTCGAGGCCGACGGCGCCTCCGGCCGGGTCCTGGTGCTCGACACGCTGCGGCACTCCTACGTCGACCTGGCCGACCCCACCCGGCTGGAGTTCGAGTACGTCCGGGCGGTCGCCTCGGTCACCGACGTGCTCGCCCCCGCCGGGGAGCCGCTGTCGGCCCTGCACCTGGGCGGCGGTGGGCTCACGCTGCCGCGCTACCTGGCCGAGGTGCGGCCGGGCACGGTCAGCCGGGTGCTCGAGGTCGACCCGGGCGTGGTCGAGCTGGACACCGACGAGCTGGGCCTGGAGACCTCCGCGGAGCTGGAGGTGCGGGTCGGTGACGCCCGGGTCGGGCTGCAGGACGAGCCGGCCGGCCGCCGCGACCTCGTCGTCGGTGATGCCTTCGGCGGGCTGTCGGTGCCCTGGCAGCTCACCACCGTCGAGGCGCTGCGCCTGGTCGACGACGCGCTCACCGACGACGGCGTCTACGCGGTGAACCTGATCGACCACCCGCCGCTGGACTTCGTCCGCGCCGAGCTGGCCACCCTCCGCGAGGTGTTCCCGGAGGTGCTGCTGCTGGCCCGCGCGCCGGTGCTGGCGGGGGAGGACGGCGGGAACGTCGTCGCCGTCGCCTCGCACCGGGCGCTGCCGGTGGCCGAGCTCGAGGCGGCGCTGGTCGACCAGGGGCTGGCCTGGCAGGTGGCCGGCGGCGCGGAGCTGGACGCCTTCGTCGGGGACGCCGCCGTCCTCACCGACGACTTCGCCCCGGTCGACCAGCTGCTCACCCCCTACGGCTGAGGCCGGTCACCCCTCAGCGGGCGATCGGCGCTGTCCGGGCCCGGGTGAGCCGCACCAGGTCCGCCGGTGCCAGCTCGACCTGCAGGCCGCGCCGCCCGGCGCTGACCATCACCGTCGCGAAGCCCAGCGCGCTCTCGTCGACCACGGTCGGCAGCACCTTGCGCTGGCCGAGCGGGCTGATGCCGCCCCGCACGTAACCGCTGCTGCGCTCCGCGTCGGCCGGGTCGGCCATCGCCGCCTTGCGCCCGCCCGCCGCGGCCGCCAGCGCCTTGAGGTCCAGCTGACCGCTCACCGGGACGACGGCGACGGTGAGCGCCCCGTCGACCCGGGTGACCAGCGTCTTGAACACCTGCGCCGGGTCGGCCCCGAGCGCGGCGACGGCGACCTCGCCGTACCCGTGCCCGTCCCCGCCGTCGGCCGGGTCGTACTCGTGCAGGGCGTAGGTCGCCCGCGCCTGGTCCAGGGTCCGCACCGCAGGGGTCGCCGCCACGGCGCAGCAGCCTAGGAGAGGTCCCGCCGGCCGCCGAACGGGTTCCCGCACCGCTTCCCCGATCGGGGGAACAGGACCCCGGGGGGTGCGGTTGAGCGGTACGTGAGCAGCACAGTCCCGAGCGCCCCGGCGCGCAGCGCGCGCGGCTCCGCGCCCTCCCGCCGTCCCCCCGGCCGACCTGACCGCACCCGGCTAGGATCGACCGACGTGGTGGCCCGTTCCCGGGCGCCGCAGAGAGGACGGTCGGTGCCCGAGGAGCCCACGATCGACACCCCCGCCGAGGCGATCGCCGCGCCGGTGGTCGAGGAGACCCCGGAGGCGCGCGCCGACGGCAGCCGCGCCGCCGAGGCCGAGAGCCGCGCCCAGCGCGACGCCCGGTTCGAGCGGGACGCCCTGCCCTACCTGGACCAGCTGTACCCGGCGGCGCTGCGGATGACCCGCAACCCCGCCGACGCCGAGGACCTCGTCCAGGAGACCTTCGTCAAGGCCTACTCCGCGTTCCACCAGTTCGCCGAGGGCACGAACCTCAAGGCCTGGCTGTACCGGATCCTGACGAACACCTACATCAACAGCTACCGCAAGAAGCAGCGGCAGCCGCAGCAGTACCCCACCGAGCAGGTGCAGGACTGGCAGCTCTACGCCGCGGAGGAGCACACCTCCAGCGGGCTGCGCTCGGCGGAGATCGAGGCGCTGGACCACCTGCCGGACTCCGACATCAAGGAGGCCCTCCAGCAGCTGCCGGAGGACTTCCGGCTCGCGGTGTACCTCGCCGACGTGGAGGGGTTCGCCTACAAGGAGATCGCCGAGATCATGGGCACGCCCATCGGCACGGTGATGTCCCGCCTGCACCGCGGTCGCCGCGGTCTGCAGAAGCTGCTGGCCGACTACGCCCGCGAGCGCGGCTTCGTCCGTGCCGGGGCCCCCGAGGAGGCGCACTCATGAGCAACGAGGCTCACGAGCTGCACGACGACGAGATCACCTCGTGCGACGACGTCCTCTCGCACGTGTTCGAGTTCCTCGACCACGAGACCGACGACGCCCGGCGGGCGGTCATCGCCGAGCACCTCGAGGACTGCTCGCCGTGCCTGCGGCAGTTCGGGATCGAGCAGGAGTTCAAGGCCCTGGTGCGGCGCCGCTGCGGCGGTGACCCCACGCCGGTCGGCCTGCGCGAGCGGATCAAGGTCCAGCTGACCAGCGTCTCGTTCGAGGAGGACGGCACGCAGGTGTGGGTGGAGCGGACCACCGTCGAGACCGTCACCACCGAGAGCCCGGTGGAGCGCCCCGCCGCCTCCTGAGGCGGCGGCGGGGCCCTGGCTCACGCGTTGGGGCGCTTGCCGTGGTTGGCGCCGCTCTTCTTGCGGGCGCGCCGCTTGCGTCCACGCTTGGACATCGCTGCCCTCCTCTCGTGCTCGGGGTGCCGGGCCCTGCGGGCACGGCTGCTGATGGGGACCGGCGGAGGATGCGGAGCACCCGCGGACCGGCCAAGCTGACCCCGCAAGCGTCTCACGGGCCGGAGCGGGTACGTGCGGTGGTGCAGGACGCCCACACGCACCGGTCCGGGGTGGCGGGGCACGACACCGGCGTGAGTCGGAACGGGGGGACGACGTGGTCCAGGCGGCCGTGGAGAGCGTGCTGGTGGCCGGACGTGGGCCGATGGCCTGTGCGGTGATCCGGGCGTGCGCCCGGCTCGGGGTCAAGTCGGTGGCGGTGTGCTCGGAGACCGAGCAGGACGCCCGGCACGTCCGGATGGCCGACGAGTCGGTGCTGCTCGGCCCCGCGGCGGCCACCGAGTCCTACCTCGACGTCCGGCGGATCGTGGAGGCCGCGCGCCGCACCCGGGTCAGCGCGGTGCTGCCCGTGCCGCCGGCGCTGGCCGGCAACGCCCGGCTGGCGGCCGAGGTGACCGAGGCCGGGCTGCTGTGGGTGGGGCCGGACGCGGAGGTGCTGGAGCGCCTCGGTGGTGACGGCGTCGAGCCGGCCAGCGAGCGCGGCTTCCTGGCCTGGGTGACCGCCGAGGGCCTGCACCACGTGACGCCGGTGATCCGCGACCGCGCCGGCGGCACCCCGCGGGTGTCCTGGACGCCGCCGGCCGGCCTGGGCCCGCTGCCCGCCGCCGCCCGCCGGCTGCCCGAGCTGGGCTGGCGCGGGCTGGTCACCGTGGGCATCGACCCCGACGGCGAGCTGGCCGAGGTCTCGGCCGGCTTCTCGCTGGACATGGCGGTGCTGGAGCGCGCGCACAGCGTGGACGCCGTCGAGCTCACCCTGCGCAGCGCCGCCGGGCAGCCGGTGGAGCCGCCGGCGACCCCGGGCACCCCGCGCGCGGCCGTCGCGGTGCAGCTGCGCTCCACGCTGCCGCCGGGCACCGCGGGCCGGGTGACCGGGCGGCTGCCGGACGTGCCGGCCCGCAGCGGTCGCCGGCCGCTGCTCGGCGCCGAGGTGGTCGCGGTGAGCGGCTACGACCCCGGCGACCGGCTGGACGGCTGGTACGACGCGCTGCTGGCCACGGTCAGCGCCGGTGCCCCGAGCACGGCCCGGGCGGCCAGCGCCGCCACCGACGTGCTCACCGGGCTGCCGGAGACCGGCGTGCCGCACGACGGCAGCGCGGTCTGCAGCGTGCTGCACCGGATCGCCGGGTCGCTGGTCCCCGACTGCTCGTGACACCACGGCCGCCCGCGGCGCTGCGGAGCGGCGGCGTCCGCGTGCTTGGATGAGCAGACCGCCGGGTCCCGGCGGGTCGGTCGGGAAGACAGGAGGCGCCGGTGGCGGTCGAGGAGATCCACGCCGAGATGGTCTCCAGCGTGTGGAAGGTCCTGGTGACCCCCGGCACCGAGGTGGCCGCCGGTGACACGCTGGTGATCCTCGAGTCGATGAAGATGGAGATCCCGGTGCTCACCGAGCGCGCCGGCACCGTGGGCGAGCTGCACGTGGTGGAGGGCGAGGTGCTCCAGGAGGGCGACCTCATCGCCACCGTCGTCCCCGCCTGACACCCGACCGTCAGGCCAGCTCCAGGGCGTAGACCCGCAGGTCGATGCCGGGCACCGGTGTCCAGTCCCGCTCCGGCAGCCGGGTGAAGCCCAGCCGCTCGTAGAGCCGGTGCGCCGCGGTCATCCGCGTGCCGGTGGAGAGCACCATCCACCGCTTGCCGGCGGCGCGCGCCCGGGCCAGGCACTCGCGCACCAGCGCCTCGCCGACGCCCTGCCCGCGGGCCGCGCCGTCGACCGCGAGCATCCGGAACGCGGCCTCGTCCGCCGAGCGGGTCACCTCGCCGAAGTCGCCGGCGAGCACCAGGGCGACGCTGCCCACCACCCGGCCGGTGGTGTCCCGGGCGACCAGCAGCTCGGCGCGGTCCGCGCGGCCGGCCACGTCGGCCAGCTGGGGCACGTAGCCGGGGGAGACGAGGTCCTCGTCGGTGTAGACGCCGACGGTCAGCTCGGCGATCCGGTCGAAGTCCGCCGGGGTCGCGCGGTCGATCGTGACGGCGTGCAGCACGTCGGCAGGTTAGTCGGCCTCGCCGCAGGGGCCGGCCCGAGCTCGCGAGGGTCGGGGGGCGGCGAGGTCCGTTGACTAGGCTCGCGGTCACCATGAGCAGCCTGTCCGAACGTCTCACCCGCGGCTCGGCCAGCCCGTCCCAGGTCGACCACGCGCGGCGCCTGGTGGCCGACTGGCAGCTGCTGGCGGATCTCTCCTTCGCCGACCTCACGCTGTGGGTGCCGCTGCAGAGCGGTGCCTGGTGGTGCGTGGCCCAGGTGCGCCCGCTCACCGCCCCCACCAGCCAGCCCGACGACCTGATCGGCACCGAGGCGACCGGCGTCGCCGCCGAGCCGTTGGTGCGGGCCCACCAGGAGGAGCGGCCGATCACCGAGGGGGAGCCGGACTGGTCCGGGGCGTTCCCCCGTCGCCGGGAGGTGATCCCGGTGCGGCACGACGGCGTGGTGGTCGCGGTCCTCGCCAAGGACACCAACCTGGCGGCGACCCGGTCGCCGTCGACCCTGGAGCTGACCTACCTCGACATCGCCGCCGACCTGTCGCTGATGGTCGCCGCCGGCACGTTCCCGCCGCGGATGCTCGAGGACGCCGAGATGAGCCCGCGGGTCGGCGACGGGCTGGTACGGCTGGACGCCGCCGGGCGGGCCGTCTACGCCAGCCCCAACGCGCTGTCGGCCTACCGCCGGATGGGCGTGATCGGCGACGTGGTCGGCTCCGACCTGGCCGAGGTCACCCGCAGCGTCTCCGCCGACCTGGTCCCGGGCGAGGCGGTCGCGGCGAGCATCAACGCCGCGGTGGCCGGCCGGTTCCCCGAGCCGATGGACGTGGAGAACGACGCCGCCACGATGCTGGTGCGCGCGCTGCCGCTGCAGGCCCCCGGCGGCGAGGAGGGCGCGCTGGTGCTGGTCCGCGACGTCACCGACGTCCGCCGCCGGGACCGCGCGCTGATGACCAAGGACGCCACCATCCGGGAGATCCACCACCGGGTGAAGAACAACCTGCAGACCGTCGCGGCGCTGCTGCGGCTGCAGGCCCGCCGGATGACCGAGCCCGCGGCCCGGGCGGCGCTGGAGGAGTCGGTGCGCCGGGTGGCGTCGATCGCCGTCGTGCACGAGACGCTGGCCGGCAGCCGGGAGGACGTCGTCGACGTGGACGACGTCCTGGACCAGGTGCTGCCGATGCTCGGTGACGTCACCGCGGTCGGCCGCCCGGCCCGGTTCACCCGCAGCGGCGCCTTCGGCGAGCTGCCCGCAGCGGTGGCGACCCCGCTGGTGATGGCGGTGACCGAGCTGCTGCAGAACGCCGCCATGCACGCCTTCCCGGACAGCGAGCCGGGGACGATCGTGCTGGGCGCCGAGCGGGACGGCGACGACCTGGTGGTGCGGGTGCGCGACGACGGCCAGGGCCTGCCGGTCGACTTCGACCCGGCGGCGAGCACCGGGCTGGGGCTGCAGATCGTGCGCACGCTGGTGACCAGCGAGCTGCACGGCGGCCTGGACATGGGCCGGCCGGCGAACGGCGGGCCGGGCACCGAGGCGGTGCTCCTCCTCCCCGGCGCCGGTCGTCCCCGCCGCTGAACGCAGCGAGAGCCGTTCCCGTAGGGAACGGCTCTCGCTGTACGGCCCCCGCTGCTGCGGGGTCCTCGATCAGGCGGTGCGGACCCGGGTACGGGCGGTGCGGCGCTTGAGCGCCCGACGCTCGTCCTCGGACAGGCCACCCCAGACGCCAGAGTCCTGGCCGGAGCTGAGTGCCCACTCCAGGCAGGACTGCATGACCGGGCAGCGACGGCACACAGCCTTGGCCTGCTCGATCTGGACGACCGCCGGGCCCGTCGTCCCGATCGGGAAGAAGAGCTCCGGGTCTTCGTCCCGGCAGAGCGCGCGGTGGCGCCAGTCCATGGCGGTGTACTCCTCGTTCTCGTCTGTGATGCGGTCGGCTGTGATCGCCGGTCCGTGGACCGCCCCCGCAGGTCGACGTGCTGGTGAACAGCACGTGTACCGGCGATCGCCCGCCTTGTTACCGGCAGGTTGCTTGCTTGTGATGCTTTCACGAAGGCCGGGGGTGTCAAGGCGGTCTGCGCGATCGCCGTGCCACGTGAGAGCAAGCTCACCATGACGGTGGGACCCTCGCCACTCGTCCAGGCGGACGTCCTCGTTCCTCGTCCGACCAGGGCCCCTCGAGCGTGGTCCGCCGAGAGGGTCCTCCCTCAGACGACGACCACACCGGTCGCCTTATGCCGTCGGTCCGCTCCTCGCTCGCTGCGATGCTCCCGACCGCGTCAGACGATGACCACGCCGGTCGTCTTCCGCCGTCGGTCCGCTCCTCGCTCGCTGGCGCTCGCTGCGATGCTCCCGACCGCGTCAGACGACGACCACACCGGTCGTCTTCCGCCGTCGGTCCGCTCCTCGCTCGCTGGCGCTCGCTGCGATGCTCCCGACCGCGTCAGACGACGACGCGCAGGGCGTCGGGCACCGACCGCACCCGCAGGCCGGTCGCGCTGCCCAGGTGGTCACCGTCGAGCTGCCACCCCTGCGGTCGGGTCGAGGTCAGCGTGAACTCGGCCAGGTCGTGCCAGCGGTGCACGCCACGGCCCCGGGCGTCCGGGCGCGCGGCCATCGTCTGCCGCACGTGGTGCAGCATCCGCACCACCCCGACCCGCCCCATCGCGAAGACGTCCAGCCCGGTGTCCAGCGAAGCCTCCGGGCTGGGCTGGATCGGCCGCGCGCCCAGGTAGGTCCACGGGCTCACGTTGGACACCAGGGCCAGGAAGAGCCCGTCGACCGGCGGCTCGCCGGGCAGCTCGAGGGTCAGCGGCGGGCGGCGCCGGTCGCGGCCGAGCACGAAGGCGTTGACGCCGGCCCGCACGTAGAGCCCGCCGGTCGACCGCCGGCCGCGCGCCCGCTGCGCCTCGACCCGGGAGATGACGTCGGCGTCGAAGCCCATGCCGGCGGCGAAGACGAACCAGCGGGGCGGTGTCCAGTCGTCGCCGGTCTGCGCCGAGGCGGTGCCCAGCGGCACCAGCCGGGTGCGGCCGGCCCGGATCGAGTCGAGGATCTCCCCGGTCGCCTCCACCGGGTCGCGCGAGTGGCCCAGCGCGCGCGAGAAGACGTTGGTCGACCCGCCCGGCACGACGGCCAGGGTGGGCACGTGCGCGCCCGGTCCGTGGGCCAGCAGCCCGTTGGCGGCCTCGTTGACCGTGCCGTCACCACCGAGGGTCACCACGACGTCGACCCCGTCGTCGGTCGCGCCGGCGGCGAGCTCGCGGGCGTGGCCGCGGTGGGTGGTCTCGGCGACCTCGACCTTCAGCTCGCTCGACAGCGCCCGGACGAGGACGTCGCGGACCTTCCGGGTGGTCGTGGTCGCCGCCGGGTTCGCCACCAGCAGCGCACGCATGGCTCCCAACATATCGAGCGCCGGTCCGGCGTCGGCCCCCGGCGTAGATTCGGCGCCGTGGCAGGCCAGGTCCCGAGCAACCGCGACGACGTCCCCGCACCCCGCCGTCCGCGTGCCGAGGGGCTGCTGGGCGGCGCGGCGCAGCCCGCGGCACCGCGCCCGCAGCGCTCCCGGGAGGCGGCCCCGGTCGCCGTCCGGCGGGCCGCCCTGGTGGTCGCGCTGGAGGCGGCCGCGCTCGCCGGGCTCGCGCTGGTGCTGCTGTTCCTGACCCTCACCGGGTCGCCGGACAGCGTGGGGCGGGCGCTCGCCGAGGTGGTCTACGTCGGCCTGGCCGCCGCGCTGCTGACGGCGGCGGCCGTGGGGCTGTGGCGGGTGTCGGGCTGGGTGCGCGGGCCGGTGATCGTGCTGCAGGTGCTGCTCGGCGTGGTCGGCTACTCGGTGGCCTTCCAGGCCGACCTGCCGCTGCTGGGGGTGCCGCTGCTCGCGGCGGTCGCGCTCGAGCTCTACCTGCTGGCCACCCCCGAGGCCCGGCTGGCGTTCTTCGAGCGCTGAGCGCGGCAGCCTGGAGGGGGTCCTCCTAGATGAGGTCGATGACCTCGGCGATCGAGGGCAGCACCCGGCTGGGCCGGAACGGGAAGCGGCTGACGTCCTCGGCGCGGGTCGAGCCGGTGAGCACCAGGATCGTCTGCAGCCCCGCCTCGATGCCGGCGACGACGTCGGTGTCCATCCGGTCGCCGATCATCGTGGTCGACTCCGAGTGCGCCTCGATCCGGTTCATCGCGCTGCGGAACATCATCGGGTTGGGCTTGCCGACGAAGTAGGGCTCGGCGCCGGTGGCCTTGGTGATCATCGCGGCTACCGAGCCGGTGGCCGGCAGCGGGCCCTCCGGCGAGGGGCCGGTGACGTCGGGGTTGGTGGCGATGAACCGCGCACCCGCGCCGACCAGCCGGATCGCCCGGGTGATCGCCTCGAAGGAGTAGGTGCGGGTCTCGCCCAGGACGACGTAGTCCGGGTCGGTGTCGGTCAGCGTGTAGCCCGCCTCGTAGAGCGCCGTGGTCAGCCCGGCCTCACCGATGACGTAGGCCGAGCCGCCGGGCAGCTGCGAGGAGAGGAAGTCCGCCGTCGCCAGCGCCGAGGTCCAGATCGCCTGCTCGGGCACCTCCAGGCCGCTGCGGGACAGCCGGGCGGCGAGGTCGCGCGGGGTGAAGATCGAGTTGTTGGTCAGCACCAGGAAGCGGCGGTCGCGCTCCACCAGCCGGGCCAGGAAGTCGGCCGCCCCGGGCAGGGCGTGGCCCTCGTGCACCAGCACGCCGTCCATGTCGGTCAGCCAGCACTGGGACTCGCCGCGCTCGGTGGTCACGCCGTCGGTCTCCTCGGGTCGGGGGGTGGTGGTGGTCAGCGCCGGGCGGCGGCGAAGCGGGTGAGCGCGTCGTCGGTCAGCCGGAACACCGTCCACCCGTCCATCGGCACGGCGCCGGCGGCTCTGTAGAAGTCGATCGACGGGGTGTTCCAGTCCAGCACCGACCACTCCAGCCGGGCGAAGCCCCGGTCGGTGCACTCCTGGGCCAGCGTGCGCAGCAGCTCGCGCCCCAGCCCGGTGCCGCGGTGGCCGGGGGAGACGTAGAGGTCCTCCAGGTGGATGCCGTGCGTGCCGCGCCACGTGGAGAAGGTGAGGAACCACAGCGCGAAGCCGGCGACCTCGCCGTCGGCGTCCTCCGCGACGTGGCCGAAGAGCGCCGGGGTCTCGCCGAACAGCGCGGTGCGCAGCTGCTCGTCGGTCATCAGCGCCTCGTGCTCGGCCTCCTCGTAGGCGGCCAGCTCGCGCACCAGCCGCAGCACGGTCGGGACGTCGTCCGGGCGCACCCGTCGCACCGTCAGGACAGCACCTCCTTCACCCGCGCCGGGACCAGGCGGCCCAGCGGCGTGAGCACCGGCAGGACCAGCGGTGACACCAGGTAGCTGTAGGCCACCACCAGGCAGGTCACCGTCGGCACGACGACCAGGCCGACGACGACCAGCAGCACCGTGCCGACCAGACCATAGGGCTTCCCGCTCTTGGGGCTGACCAGCGAGCGGAACGAGCGGTAGCGGACGTTGCTGACCATCAGCAGGCCGGGGACGACGACGACCAGCAGCATCCACAGCCGGTCGCGGCCCTGCATCTGGTCGGCGAAGGCGAAGACGCTGGCCAGCACCACCCCGGCGGCCCCCGGGCTGGGCAGGCCGGTGAAGTACCGCTTGTCCGCCGTCGGGTCGATGGTGGTGTTGAACCGGGCCAGCCGGATCGCGGCGCACGCCACCCACAGGAAGCAGGCGATCCAGCCCAGCGCGTCGAGCTCGTCGCGGCCGTCGGAGAACAGCGCGAAGACCAGCAGGGACGGCGCCAGGCCGAAGGAGACCAGGTCGGCGAGCGAGTCGAACTGCAGGCCGAACGGGGAGACCGCACCCACCAGCCGGGCGACCGCGCCGTCGGCGATGTCGAAGACGACGGACAGCGCGATGAGCAGGCAGGCCAGCCGGTACTCGCCGCGGAAGGCGACCAGCACCGCGCCGAACCCGCACATCATGTTGGCCAGGGTGAAGAGGCTGGGCAGCCACGAGCGTGCCCGCCGCCGTCCGCCGCGGACCGAGCCCCGGACGAACTCCACGGTGGTCGTGCGCCTGCCCGGCATCGGCCGACCCCTCAGCGCGGCGCGGACCAGCGGGCGATGACGGTCTCGCCGCCCCGCACCCGCTGGCCCTGCGCGACGGTGACGGTGCACTCGCGGGGCACGAAGACGTCCATCCGGGAGCCGAACTTCATCAGCCCGATCCGCTCCCCGGTGGCCACCTGGGCGCCCACCCCGACCCGGGTGACGATCCGCCGGGCCAGCACGCCGACGATCTGCCGGAACACCACGGTCCGGTCGCCGTCGCGCACCCACAGCTCGCTGCGCTCGTTCCGGTGCGCGCTCTCCTTGCGGTAGGCGGCCAGGAAGCTGCCCGGCTGGTAGCTGTACTCGCTGATCCGCCCGCGGTAGGGGGCGCGGTTGACGTGCACGTCGACCACCGACAGGAACACGCTCACCTGCTGCCAGTCGCCCTCGGGCGCCACGCCGGGCTGCGGTTCCCCGGCCACCATCACCACGCCGTCGGCGGGGGAGAGCACCTCGTCCGAGGCCGGCGGGACGACGTCGCACCGCCGCTCGGGGTCGCGGAAGAACAGCGCCATGTAGGCGGACAGCGCCAGGAACGGCCACGCCGCCAGGCGCGCCCAGCGGCGGCCGGTCACCCGGCCGAGGGCCGTGAGGGCAGCCGCGGGGCCGAGCGGAACGGCGAGGAAGGGCCAGCCGGCCCGGTCGATGCGCATCGCAGACCGAGGTTACCGGGGCGCGCCCGGAGTGCCCTGGTGGAGCCGGGCGGCGGTCAGCGGGAGGCCAGCCCGCGGCCGGCTCCGCTGTCGCTCGCCCGCGGCCGCGGCGGGCCGCCGTACCAGTCCAGGCAGACCACGGTGGCGTCGTCGCGCAGCTGCCCGCCGGTGGCGCGCATGACCGCGGTGCCCAGCGCGTGCACGACCTCGCGGGGGTGCAGCGCCGCGCTGTCGGCCAGCGCCGCGGCGACGTCGAGCTCGGCGGCGTTGCGCTCCTGCATGCCGTCGGTGACGAACACCACCCGGTCGCCGGGCCGGAGGGGGAACTCCTGCAGCCGGAACGGCCGCTCCGGCTCCACGCCGAACGGCAGGTCGATGTGCAGGTCGACCTCCTCCACCCGGCCCGCGCGCAGCCGCAGCGGCAGGGGGTGCCCGGCGTTGACGATCTGGGCCCGTCCGGTGCGCAGGTCGACCCGCATCACCTGGCCGGTGACGAACTGCCCGGGTGCGGCGTGCGCGGCGAGGGCGGCGTCGGCGTTGTGCAGCTGCTCGGCCAGCGGCAGCCCGCGGCGGCGCTCGTTGCGCAGGCTGCCGACCAGCAGCGTGGCCAGCAGCGCCGCACCCACCTCGTGCCCGACGGCGTCGGAGATGGAGACCTGCAGCGAGTCGCGGTCCAGCGCGTAGTCGAAGGTGTCGCCGCCGACGGTCGCGGCCGGCTCCAGCCAGCCGGCGAGGGTGAACTGGCCGGCTTCGCAGGTGAAGGCGCTCGGCAGCAGCCGGCGCTGGATCTCCGCGGCGAGCGAGAACGGCGTCGTCCGCTGGCCCCACTCGAACAGGTCGGTGTGCCGGCGGTTGGCGATGATGACGTAGGCCAGCGCGTGGCCGGCGGCCCGGATGTCGGCCTGGACCTGCTCGTCCGGCATCTCGGGCAGCACCAGCTCCAGCACGCCGATGGCGTCCCCGCGGTCGGTGACCGGGACGATCATGCAGACGCCGCGCTCGGTGACCGAGACGTCGGCGACCTGGGTGCGCAGCACCTGGGCGAAGGCGGTGCCCTCCAGCGGCAGGGTCTCGGCGGCCTCGGGGCCGACGGTCCGGGTGCCGTCGGGGGCGTGGGTGGCCCGGCCGAGCCGGACCAGCGCGTGGCCGCTGAAGTCGGCGATCAGGAAGGAGACCTCGCTGGCGCCGGTGAGGACGGCGAGCTGGTCGGCGACCGCGGCGACGGCGTCGATCGGCGGGGCGGCCTCCACGCGCTCGAGCAGGGAGCGCAGGTCGAAGCGGGGGCTCACGGGGTGCGGGTCTCCTGGGGTCGGGGCCGGGGCGGTGCTCGAGCCGGGCACGCGCTGCCACCTGGCGACCGGGGGACAGGCACGACACTGCCGGGCCGCCCTGGAGGGCGACCCGGCAGTGGTGGGGCCCCGCCGCGGAGGGCGGGGCCGTACGTCAGGCTGCGGCCTTGGTCTCCCAGAAGATCTTGTCGATCTCGGCGATGTAGTCGAGCAGCTTCTGGCCCTCGGCGGGGTCCATGCTGCCCTTGCCGCCGGCAGCGCCGGCCTGCTTGGTGGCCTTGTTGAACAGCTCGTGCAGCTGCGGGTACTTCTCGAAGTGCGGGGGCTTGAAGTAGTCGGTCCACAGCACCCACAGGTGGTGCTTGACCAGGTCGGCGCGGGCCTCCTTGATCAGGATGGCGCGGGTGCGGAAGACCGGGTCCTCGTTGCCCTGGTACTTCTCCTGGATGGCCTTGACCGACTCGGCCTCGATGCGTGCCTGGGCGGGGTCGTAGACGCCGCAGGGGAGGTCGCAGTGCGCGGTGGCCTCCACGGCGGAGAGCATGCGGAACAGACGCATGGATGTGCCTCCGGGTCAGTGGGGATCGTTCGTCTGCGACCCTACTCGCGGTGATCAGCGAGAACACGTCCAGCGGCGGCGACCCCGGCTCCTCGGCGACCCGCTGGGTGCTGGCGCGGGTCACCGGGCCGTCGATGTCGCCGACCGTGCGGCACGGCGACCGGCTCCTCGTCCGCCGGGTCGCCGGTGGTGACGGCGTGCGACCGGGCGACGTCGTGCTGGCCCGGTTCCCGAGCCGGCCGGAGCTGCTGGTCGTCAAGCGCGTGGTGCGCTCCGTGCCCGGGGGGCACTGGGTGCAGGGCGACAACCCGGTCGTCGCCGACGACAGCCGGGCGTTCGGCCCGGCCGTCGTCGTGGGCCGGGTGGTCGGCCGGCTCTGGCCGCGGCCGGGCCGGCTGCCGGCCGCGCCCTGACCTGCGGTACTGCGACCCTGCGGGCCGGTACCGGCCCCGGAGGCTGCTCTACCCTCCCCGGGCCATGACCTCAGTGCAGCGTGGCACTCCTGACCGGTTCGCCGACGACCCCGCCTTCGCCGTGCACGAGGGCGGCAAGCTCTCGGTGCGCCCCACCCGCTCGATCGACTCGATCGCCGACCTGGCGCTGACCTACACCCCCGGCGTCGCCCGGGTGTCCAGCGCGATCGCCGCCGAGCCCGAGCTCGCCCGCCGGTTCACCTGGGCACCCCGGGTGGTGGCGGTGGTCTCCGACGGGACGGCGGTGCTCGGCCTCGGCGACATCGGTCCGGCCGCCGCGCTGCCGGTGATGGAGGGCAAGGCCTGCCTGTTCAGCGAGTTCGCCGGGCTGGACGCCGTCCCGATCGTGCTGGACACCACCGACGCCGACCGGATCGTCGACGTCGTCGCGGCGCTCGCGCCCTCCTTCGGCGGCATCAACCTCGAGGACATCAGCGCCCCGCGCTGCTTCGACATCGAGGCCCGGCTGCGGGAGCGGCTGGACATCCCGGTCATGCACGACGACCAGCACGGGACGGCGATCGTCGTCCTCGCCGCGCTGCGCAACGCCGCCACGGTCACCGGCCGGACGCTGGCCGACCTGCGGGTGGTCGTCGCCGGGGCCGGTGCGGCCGGCATCGCCTGCACCAAGATCCTGCTCGGGGCGGGGGTGGGCGACATCGCGGTCGCCGACTCCCGCGGGGTGCTGCACACCGGCCGCGAGGGCCTGACCGACGTCAAGCAGTGGGCCGCGGAGAGCACCAACACCGCCGGCCTGGCCGGGACGATGGTCGACGCGCTCGCCGGCGCCGACGTCTACATCGGGCTGAGCGGCGGGACGGTGCCGGAGGCCGCGATCGCCAGCATGGCCGAGGAGGCGATCGTCTTCTCGCTGGCCAACCCGACGCCCGAGGTCGACCCGGCGATGGCCGCGCGGTACGCCGCCGTCGTCGCCACCGGCCGCAGCGACCTGCCCAACCAGATCAACAACGTGCTGGCCTTCCCCGGGGTGTTCCGCGGCGCGATCGACGCCGGGGCGCACACCATCACCGAGGGGATGAAGCTGGCCGCCGCGGCCGCCATCGCCGACGTGGTGGGCGACGAGCTGAGCCCCGGGCACATCGTGCCCAGCCCGCTGGACCGCCGGGTGGCCACCGCCGTCGCCGAGGCGGTCGCCGCCTGCGCCCGGGGGGAAGGCGTCTGCCGCTCCTGATGCCCGGGACCCCCGGGCTGCGGCCAGCACGGCCAGCAGCCCGGCGGTCCCGAGCAGCCAGCCGACGCGGGCCAGCAGCCAGTCGCCGCCGGCCGGGACGTCGTGCAGACCCGGGAGCGGACCGGCCGGGGCGGTCACCAGCCACAGCGCGGTCAGCAGCGGCAGGTGCAGCAGGAACACCGGCAGGGCGGCGCGGTCGGCCAGGCCGACCACCCGCCACCGGCCGAGCCGGGCCAGCCGGGGCAGCAGCAGCGCCGCCAGCCCGGCCTGGGCCAGCGCCAGGCTGACCGTGGCCGCCGACGGCGGGTCGAGGTTCGACCCGGCCGCCCCGCGGACGCCGACCGCGGTCGCCGGGAAGCCGCCCAGCCGCACCAGCAGCAGGACGCCGAGCGCACCGCCGACGAGCAGCGCGGCGGCCGCCGGCCGGGGCAGCGGGCGCCGGGCGAGCGCGATGCCGAGCTGCCAGGGCACCCACCAGCCGGTGAGCACCGCGGTGGACGCCAGCGCGCCGCTCCCGAGCGGGGCCGCGACGGCCAGCACGGCCGGGACGGCGGCGGCCCAGGTGCCCAGCCGGTCGTCCAGCCGCAGCAGGAGCGGGGTGGCGGCCAGCAGGGCGAGGTGCACGCCGAGGAACCACAGCGGGCTCAGCGACAGGACGACGACCGCCCGCACCAGGCTCTGCGCGGCCCCGTGCAGCGACAGCGCCACGGCCACCGCCGCCACCCCGCCGGCCAGCGCGGCGACCGGGCCGGCCAGCGCCCGCACCCGCCGCCACCACCACCGCGGCGCCGCGTCCCGCGCGGTCGCCTGGCTGCGGGCGGCGCCGAACCCGGCGACCAGGAAGAACAGGCCGAGCGTCTGGAACAGCCAGCTGGCCGGGGCGAGCGCCGGCATGGTGCGCAGCGGGCTGTCCAGCCGGACGACGCCGTCCACCGCGGTGGGGGCGGTGACCAGCCAGTGGCCCAGCACCACGCCGGCGGTGGCGACCACCCGCAGGGCGTCGATCCCCGGTTCCCTGCTCACCGGGTCTCCTCCGGCCGGTCGAGGCAGACGTCGACCAGCCCGGTGAGCGCCGCCGACCCCGGCCGGAAGTAGCCGTCGTGCCCGCTGGTGCCACCGGTCGGCAGCGGCCGGGCGCCGAACCCGGGGCTGGTCGGGTCGGTGCCGTGGCCGACGTCGCCGAGGCGCACCGCGGGCAGCCACGCCGTCCAGTCGCCGTCGGTGCGCGCCGCCCAGACCCGGGCGGTGGTGCCCAGCTCGGCGACCGTCCCGGCCCGGGCACCGGGGGAGCCCAGCAGCACGAGGTCGTCGGCGGCCAGGTCGTCGGCGGCCAGCGCGGTGACCACCGCGCCGTAGCTGTGCCCGACGACGGTGAGCCGGGTGCCGGGGGAGAGCTCCGCGCGCAGGTCGTCGACGAACCGGGTCAGCGCTCCGGCCCCGGCACGGGCCAGCCGGCCCGTCGCGGCGTCCACGCCCAGCCCGCGCGGCGTCTCGTAGCCGACCCAGAGGACGACGGCCAGGTCGGCCCCGCCGGCGTCGGCCAGCGACCGGGCCCAGCCGAACGGCCGGCGCTGCGGGTCGTCGGGATCGGCGAGCGTGCCGAGGTCGATGTCCGAGCCGGGCACCAGCACGGCCACGTGACCGGCGGTGGCCAGGTCGCCCAGGGCCAGGACCGCCCGGCCCCGCCCGGAGGGGTCGCAGCCGAGCACGTCGACCGCGCCGAGGCGCTCGACGAGGGCCGCGGCGCACTCCGGGTCCCGGGTGACCGGGGGCGGCACGGCCGCGCCCGACGGTGGGGCGAGCAGCCCCACCAGCACCGCCGACACCGCGCTGACCTGCAGGAACGATGCGATCTTCACGTCCCCCGACGCTAGGCAGATCGCACTCCCGGGTCGTCACGCTGCGGAGCCGTCCTGGCGTGCTACCCCGGTGCCGGTGCGCCGGGCACGGCGAGCCCGGTCTCGTACGCCAGTACCACCGCCTGGGCTCGGTCGCGCAGCCCGAGCTTGGTGAGCACCCGGCTGACGTGGGTCTTCACCGTCTGCTCGGCGAGCACCAGGTGGTCGGCGATCTCGGTGTTGGACAGGCCGCGGGCGACCAGGCCCAGCACCTCGGTCTCCCGCTCGGTGAGCACCTGCAGCCGCTCCGGGCGCGCGGCGGGCGCCGGCCGGGCCGCCACGAAGTCGGCGATCAGCCGCCGGGTGACCGCCGGCGCCAGCAGCGCGTCGCCGGCCGCCACCACCCGGACGGCGTGCAGCAGGTCCGCGGCCGGGGCGTGCTTGAGCAGGAAGCCGCTGGCCCCGGCCCGCAGCGCGTCGTAGACGTGGTCGTCGAGGTCGAAGGTGGTGAGCACCAGCACCCGGGGGCCCGCGCCGCTGCTGGCGGCCAGCAGCGAGCGGGTCGCCGACAGGCCGTCGAGCACCGGCATCCGCACGTCCATCAGCACGACGTCGGGCGCCCGGCCGGCGGCGACCAGCTCGGCGTGGGTGCGCAGCGCCGCGGCGCCGTCGCCCGCGGTGCCCACCACCTCCATGTCCGGCTGGGCGGCCAGCAGCGCGGCGAACCCCTCGCGGACCATCTCCTGGTCGTCGACCAGCAGCACCCGGATCACGCCGTCCTCCCGGCCACGTCCGCCGTCACCGGCAGCTCCGCCCGCACCGCGAAACCGCCGTCCGCCGTGGGTCCGGCGCTGAGCGTCCCGCCGTGCAGCTCGGCGCGCTCCCGCATCCCCAGCAGGCCGACGCCGGCGCCCGTCCGGCCGGGGCGCGCGCCCGGGCCGTTGGTGACCGACACGACCAGCAGGTCCCCCTCCTGGCGCACCGCGAGATCGACCGGCGCCCCGGGCGCGTGCTGGACGGCGTTCGCCAGCGCCTGCTGCACGATCCGGAACGCGGTGAGCCCGAGCGGGGTGGGCACGTCCAGCTCGGCCAGGTCGGCCGTGACCTCCACGCCGTCCTCCCGGGCGGCGGTGACCAGGTCGGCGATCCGGGTGAGGCCCGGCTGCGGCGCCCGGTCGGCCTGCTGGTCCTCGGCGCGCAGCACGCCGAGCAGCTGCTGCAGCTCGGTGAGCGCACGCCGGGCGGTGGCGGCCATCTCGGCGAGCTCGGTGCGGGCCTCGGGCGGGAGCGTGGGCACCCGGTAGGGCGCGGTCTCGGCCCGGACGGCGATGGCGGACAGCTCGTGGGCGACGACGTCGTGCATCTCCCGGGCGATCCGGGCCCGCTCGGCCAGCGCCCCGCGGGCCGCCAGCGCCGTCTCCGTGCGCAGCTGCTCCTCGGCCAGCGCGCGGCGGGCGTCCCAGCGGGCACCCAGGGTCATCCCGATCAGCAGCACCGCAGCCACCACGAGCAGCGACGTCTGCAGGTCGTCGCTCGTCGGCCAGGCAGTCCCGTACCGCAGGACCACCAGCAGCAGCCCGGACACCAGCCCGACGCCGACCGCCGTCCGGCGCGGGACCGCCCAGCCGACGGCGACCAGCACGGGCGCCCACAGGCTCCACTCCCAGAACTCGAGGACGGGCACGTCGAACGCCGGGCCCTGGAGCACGTAGGGGGTGAGCAGCAGCCACAGGCTCAGCAGCCGCCAGCCGTCCAGCGGGCGCCGCAGGGTGAGCACCAGGGCCAGCACCATCGGCAGGCACCAGAGGAACGCCACCCCACCGTTGGCCCGGCCGTCGTCGTTCATGGTCCCGCTGGCCGCGATCACCACGACGAGGCCGTAGGCAGCGACCGCCGCGACGAGCAGTCGCCGGGCCCTCCTCGACCGGCTGTGCCACGGCATCGGGCCGGGCCGCCCGCCGGGCACCAGCACCTGGACGACCAGCCGCCCGGTGCCGCGCGCTGCGCGCGCCCAGTCGGCCGCCAGGTCGTCGCTCACCGGGTCACCGTAGAACGGCGGCACCCGTGGTCAGCCCCTTCCCGGCGCCGACCTCACCCGAGCTGGGCCAGCAGGGGGTCGACCAGCTCGCGGGCGCCGGTGTTGGCCATCAGGAACACCACGGTGGCGAGCACGAACAGCGGCACCAGCACCACCCGCTCGACGAAGGCACCGGTGCGCAGGTGGACCGGGGCGATCCGGCTGCGGCGGAGCAGCCAGAACACCGGGACCGGGACGCCCTCCTTGGTCAGCCCGTCACCGGCGATGTGGGTGAGCACGCCGACGACGACGGCCAGCGGCAGCCAGGCCGGGCTCGGGCTGTGCGCGAGCAGCAGCCAGGCGCCGCCCCAGGACAGCACCAGGTTGCCGATGATCGTGTTCTCGGCCCGCCCGGGGATGACCACGTGCAGCGCCCGCAGCGCCAGCCCGATGGCCAGGGCCAGCAGCAGCAGGCTCGACCAGTGGTTCCAGGCCGCGGCGTAGGCGAGCAGGCCGAAGACCAGCGGACCCAGGACGGCGTCGTGGGTGCCCCAGCGGTGGCCCCGGGCGATCGCGTTCACCGCGCCGGACGGGAGGTCGGTGAACGGCCCCCACATCCGGGAGATGGTCGAGCCCTGCTGGTCGAGGTCCGGCAGCATCGCGAAGCCGCCGACCGCGGAGACCCAGGCGACCTGCGCGACCGTGCCCGAGACGGGGGCCCAGGGCAGCGTCGCGGCACCGGTGGCCAGACCGGAGAGGGCATGCGAGTGACCGAGCACGCCCCCAGGGTGCGGGTCCGCCGGTCAGCAGCCCCGGAGGCGCGCGGCGCTACTCGTCGTCGACGTCGTCCGTGCCCCCGCGGGCCAGCCAGGTGGCCAGCCGCTCGACCGGCACCTCGAAGTCCGGGTGCTGGTCGACGAAGGCCTGCAGCTGGTCGGCCAGCCAGGCGAGGGTGACCTCTTCCTCGCCCCGCCGGCCGGCCAGCTCCTCGATGCCGCGATCGGTGAAGTACACGCCCGGCTCCGTCAGTCGGCGAAGGCCCGCGCGACCAGCTCGCGCTGCTCGACCTCGTGCACCTTGGCCGACCCGACGGCCGGGCTCGCCGACGCCTTGCGGGAGACCCGGCGCAAGGTGCGGCCGGCGGGCAGGTGCTCGGGCAGGTTGACCGCCATGAACTGGGCGGCGCCCATGTTCGCCGGCTCCTCCTGCACCCAGACGACGTCCGAGGCGTTCGGGTAGCGCTCCAGCGCCTCGGCGATCTCCTCGGCCGGCAGCGGGTAGAGCTGCTCGACGCGCAGCACCGCGGTGTCGGCGTTGCCGGTGTTCTCCCGCTGCGCGAGCAGCTCGTAGCTGATCTTGCCGCTGCACAGCAGCACCCGGCGCACCGCGGCGGCGTCCAGCTGCCTGCCGCCCAGACCCGAGTCGGGCAGGACCGGCCGGAACCGCTGCTCGGTGAAGTCCTCGACCGGGCTGACCGCGGCCTTGGCGCGCAGCAGCGACTTGGGCGTGAAGACGACCAGCGGGCGGTGCACGTCCGACAGCGCCTGGCGGCGCAGCAGGTGGAAGTAGTTCGCCGGGGTCGAGCAGTTGGCCACCGTCATGTTGTTCTCGGCGGACAGCTGCAGGAAGCGCTCGATGCGGCCGCTGGAGTGGTCCGGCCCCTGGCCCTCGAGGCCGTGCGGCAGCAGCAGGACGACGCCGGAGCGCTGACCCCACTTCGCCTCGCCGGAGCTGATGAACTCGTCGATGACCATCTGCGCGCCGTCGACGAAGTCGCCGAACTGCGCCTCCCACAGCACCAGGGCCTTGGGGTTGGCGACCGAGTAGCCGTACTCGAAACCGAGGGCGGCGTACTCCGACAGCAGCGAGTCGTAGACGAAGAACTTCGCCTGGTCCGGCGTCAGGTTCTGCAGCGGCGTGTACTCCGCGGCGGTCTCCCGGTCGATGAGCACCGAGTGCCGCTGGACGAAGGTGCCGCGACGGGAGTCCTGGCCGGCCAGCCGCACCGGGACGCCCTGCATCAGCAGCGACCCGAAGGCCAGCAGCTCGCCCATCGACCAGTCGATGCCGCCCTCGCTGGTCATCGCCGCCCGGCGCTCGAGCATCTTCTGCAGCTTCGGGTGGACGGTGAAGTCCACCGGCAGCGAGACGTGCGCGTCTCCGATGGTCTTGAGCACCTCGGTGCTGATCGCGGTGTCGACCGTCGCCTGCTGCGGCGAGCGCGGGTCCATGACCGGTTCGGGCGTCGAGGAGTCGCGGGCGTCGTGGGTCTCGGAGAAGGCCCGCTCCAGCTGCCCGCGGTAGTCCTTGAGCGCCTCCTCGGCCTCGGCCAGCGTGATGTCGCCGCGGCCGACCAGCGCCTCGGTGTACAGCTTCCGGACCGAGCGCTTGCGGTCGATGATGTCGTACATCAGCGGCTGGGTCATCGACGGGTCGTCGCCCTCGTTGTGCCCGCGGCGGCGGTAGCAGACCAGGTCGATGACGACGTCCTTCTTGAACGCCTGCCGGTAGTCGACCGCCAGCTTCGCCACCCGGACGCAGGCCTCGGGGTCGTCGCCGTTCACGTGGAAGACCGGGGCGCCGATCATCCGCGCGACGTCGGTCGAGTAGAGGCTCGAGCGGGCCGCAGCCGGGCTGGTGGTGAACCCGACCTGGTTGTTGATGACCACGTGCACGGTGCCGCCGGTGCGGTAGCCGCGCAGCTGGGAGAGGTTCAGCGTCTCCTGGACGACGCCCTGGCCGGCGAAGGCCGAGTCGCCGTGCAGCAGCACGGGCAGCACGGTGAACCCGCCCTCGCCCTTGTCGATCATGTCCTGCTTGGCCCGCACGATGCCCTCGAGCACCGGGTTGACCGTCTCCAGGTGGCTGGGGTTGCTGGCCAGCGAGACGGCGATGGACCGGCCGTCGTGCTCGAAGGTGCCCTCGGCGCCGAGGTGGTACTTCACGTCGCCGGAGCCCTGCACGGTGCCCGGGTCGATGTTGCCCTCGAACTCACCGAAGATCTTCGAGTAGCTCTTGCCCAGCACGTTGGCCAGCACGTTCAGCCGGCCGCGGTGGGCCATGCCGATCGCGACCTCCTCCAGGCCGTACTCGGTGGAGGCGAGCAGCACCTCGTCCAGCAGCGGGATGACCGACTCGCCGCCCTCGAGGCTGAAGCGCTTCTGGCCCACGTACTTGGTCTGCAGGAAGGTCTCGAACGCCTCGGCGGCGTTGAGCCGGCCGAGCACCCGCTTCTGCTGCTCGCGGGAGGGCTGGTCGTGCTTGACCTCGATGCGCTGCTGCAGCCAGACGCGCTCCTCGGGGTCGGTGATGTGCATGTACTCGATGCCGACGGTGCGGCAGTAGGAGTTGCGCAGCACGCCGAGGATGTCGCGCAGCGGCATCGTCTTCTCGCCGGCGAACCCGCCGACCGGGAAGGGTCGGTCCAGGTCCCACAGCGTGAGCCCGTGCTGGACGATGTCCAGGTCGGGGTGGGTGCGGACCTTGAACTCCAGCGGGTCGGTGTCGGCCATCAGGTGGCCGTTGCGCCGGTAGGCCTCGATGACCTCGATGACCCGGGCTTCCTTGTCGATCTGCCCCTCGTGGCTGACCCGCTTGTCGGCCACCCAGCGGACCGGCTCGTAGGGCACCCGCAGGGACCGGAAGACGTCGTCGTAGAAGCCGTCCTCGCCCAGCAGCAGCTGGTGCATCCGGCGCAGGAAGTCGCCGGACTCCGCGCCCTGGATGACCCGGTGGTCGTACGTGGAGGTCAGCGTGATGATCTTCGAGACGGCCATCTCGGCGAGCGCCTCGGGGCTCATCCCCTGGAACTCGGCCGGGTAGTCCATCGCGCCGACGCCGACGATCGTGCCCTGGCCGGTGGTCAACCGCGGCACCGAGTGGTTGGTGCCGATGGTGCCCGGGTTGGTGAGGCTGATCGTCGTGCCGGTGAAGTCGTCCATCGTCAGCTTGCCCGCGCGGGCCCGCCGGATGATGTCCTCGTAGGCGCCCCAGAAGGCGGCGAAGTCCATCTCCTCGGCGGACTTGATCGAGGCGACGACCAGCGAGCGGGTGCCGTCGGGCTTGGGCAGGTCGATGGCCAGCCCGAAGTTGACGTGCTCGGGGGAGACCAGCGTCGGCTTGCCCTCGACCTCGGCGAACGCGCTGTTCATGTTCGGGAAGTCGTCGAGCGCGCGGACCAGCGCGTAGCCGATCAGGTGCGTGAACGACACCTTGCCGCCGCGGGCGCGGGCCAGGTGGTTGTTGATGACGATGCGGTTGTCGACCAGCAGCTTGGCCGGCACCGCGCGCACGCTGGTGGCCGTCGGGACGGTCAGCGAGGCGTTCATGTTCTTCACGACGCTGGCGGCCGCGCCGCGCAGCGGGGTGCGCTTGGGGCCCGGGGCGGCGCCGTCCTCACCGGCGGCGTGCCGGCCGGCGCCGGGGCGCGCGGCGGGCTTGGCGGGGGCGGCGGGGACCTGCTGGGAGGCTCGCTCGGCCGCGCGGTTGACCACGGTGCCCTCCGATCGGGCGTCGACGGGGGTGGCCCGGGAGGCGGGGGTGCTGGCCGGGGCCGGGGCGCTGGCCGGGGCCGGGGTGCTGGCGGGCGCCGGCTCCTGGCGGGGAGCCGAGGCGGCCGGCTGCGGGGCGACCTCGCGGTCCGGGGCCGGGCTGGCGTAGGAGGTGGCGGTCGGGACGACGGTCGGCGTCGGCGCCGCGGGGGTGGTCGCCGCGGCGGGGGTGGCCTGCGCGGCGGGCTGGCCGTCGCGGTCCTGCCCGTCGGCGACCGGGCTGCCCGGGCGGTAGTCGGCGAAGAAGTCGTGCCAGGCCTGGTCCACGCTGCGTGGATCGGCCAGGTACTGCTGGTACATCTCCTCGACCAGCCACTCGTTGGTGCCGAAGCCCGCCACCGGGTTGGCGGTGTGGGCGGGGGAGGGCTGGGATGAGCTCACGCTTGACACGTTGGCGAGTGCCTTCTTCGTCGGTGGACGTCGTTGGACCGGTTCTCGACTCTACGCCGGGACGCCTGGCCCGACACGGCGCTCTATGAGGTGGCGCACGTGTCCCGGCTCACCTCACCCCGCAGCGCCCGCCGGGGCCGGGAACCGGCCCAGCGTGTCGTCCTGGCGGGGTGCCGGGGGCGGGCCGGTCGGGGTGGTGCCCCGACCGGCCGCGCCTCAGACGACGTCGCGCCGGACGGCCAGCACGGTGCCCAGCACGGCGGCCAGCAGCCCGTACCCGAGCAGCACCAGGCCGCCCTGCCACGCGCTGAGCAGGTCGGTCTGGTTGAAGGTGGCCGTCATGGCCTCCAGGGCGCCGCCGGGCAGCCACTTGTAGGCCCCCTGGGTCGCCGGGATGCTCGAGATGATCCCCTCGACGACGAACAGGTAGACCAGCACGCCGACGATCGCGCCGACCTGGTTGCGCAGCAGCGCGCCCACCCCGACACCGATCACCGTGTAGATGACCAGCGCGGCCCAGGCGCCGCCGAGCACGCGCAGGTTGTCGCCCTCGAGCGAGGGGGCCGCGCCCTTGGCCCCGGCGTACACCGAGACCACCAGCACGTCGACGGCGATGACGACCAGCGCCATCGGGATCGCGGCCAGCGCGTAGGCCACCAGCTTGGCGATCACCACCCGCCCGCGGTGCGGGCTGGCCAGGAACGTCGGCGTCGCGGTGCGGTGCCGGTACTCCTGGGTGGTGCCGATGATGCCCAGCACGATGAACAGGATCGTGGCGTTGGCCGAGACGGCCAGCGCCAGCTGCTCGTAGTCGGCGGTGCCGACGGGGGAGATCCCGCTGTCGTCGTTGCCGGCGAACGCGGTGAACAGGGTCGCGAACCCGCCGACGAGCACGCAGGACCCCAGCAGCAGGCCGATCCACACCCGGGTGGTCAGCAGCTTGGTCCACTCTGCCCGGAC
The DNA here is from genome assembly GCF_014195485.1 of Modestobacter versicolor. Classification (NCBI taxonomy): domain Bacteria; kingdom Bacillati; phylum Actinomycetota; class Actinomycetes; order Geodermatophilales; family Geodermatophilaceae; genus Modestobacter; species Modestobacter versicolor. The sequence continues at coordinate 348,901 of NZ_JACIBU010000002.1, read as the reverse complement.
CAGCCGGCCGATGACGGCACCCATCAGGAGGCTCCTCGTCCGGTCGTGCCGGGGGCCCCGGCGGCGTACTGCTCCTGGCCGGCGGTGAGCCGGAAGTACACCTCTTCCAGGCCGCTGGTGTGCGCCCGCAGCTCGTGCAGCTCGATGCCGCCGGCGAAGGCGCGGCGGCCGACCTCCTCGACCGGCAGCCCGGTGACGGTCAGCCCGTCGGCGTGCCCGTCGGTGCCGGTGACGGTCGAGGTGGGGGTGCGCAGCAGCTCGGCCAGCGCGGCCGCCTGCGGGCTGCGCACCAGCACGCTGCCGGCGCTGCCCGAGCGGAGCTCGTCCAGCGAGCCCTGCCGGACCAGCCGGCCGGCGCCGACGATGACCACCCGGTCGGCGGTCTGCTCGACCTCGGCCAGCAGGTGGCTGGAGACCAGCACCGTGCGGCCCTCCTCGTGCGCCAGGTGGCGGAGGAAGCCGCGCAGCCACTGGATGCCCTCGGGGTCCAGGCCGTTGGCCGGCTCGTCGAGCACCAGCACGCCCGGGTCGCCGAGCAGGGCGGTGGCGAGACCGAGCCGCTGGCGCATGCCCAGGGAGTAGCCGCCGGCCTTGCGCGCGCCGGCCGGGCCGAGTCCGACCTGGTCGAGCACCTCGTCGGCCCGGGAGAGCGGCAGGCCCGCCGTCCGGCAGTAGACGCGCAGGTGGTTGCGGCCGCTGCGGGCCGGGTGGAACGCGGTCTCCAGCACCGCGCCCACCCGCCGGGTCGGCTCGGGGAGGGAGGTGTAGGGGGCGCCGTTGAAGGTCGCCGTCCCGCGGTCGGGGGTGATGAGCCCAAGGGCCATCCGGAGCGTCGTGGTCTTGCCGGCGCCGTTGGGACCGAGGAACCCGGTCACCTGCCCCGGCTCGACGGTGAAGCTGAGGTCGTCGACCGCGCGGACGCTGCCGAAGGTCTTGGTGAGGCCGCTGACGTCGACCCGGACGGGGTCGAGGGCGGACCGAGTGCCGCTGCTGATCTCGTCCTCCTTCGCATCCGCCGGCAGGCCCGGCGTCGGCATGATCCAAGCGCACCGACCCCCTCTGCGGCCAGCACGTTCGGCCGTCGGCGCGCCCGGACCAGTGACCCCCGGCACACCGTGCGGGGCTACTCCCCGGTAGGTTCCGGCCCCGTGAGCGCCTACCGCACGGTGGTCGTCGGTACCGACGGCTCGGAGTCCTCGCTGCGCGCCGTGGCCCGGGCCGGTGCCCTCGCCGGCGCCTGCGGCGCCACGCTGGTCATCGCCTGCGCCTACCTGCCCACCGAGGCCGACGACCGGGAGCTGCAGCGGGCCCAGGACGTGCTGGGGGAGGAGGCCTACCAGGTGGTGGGCTCGTCACCGGCCGAGGAGACGGTGCGCGTCGCCGGCGAGCGGGCGACCGCAGCCGGGGCCGGCCCCGTGCGCACCGTCGCCGTCGTCGGCTCGCCGGTCGAGGCCCTGCTGGACGTCGTCCGCCGGGAGGACGCCGACCTGCTGGTGGTCGGCAACCGCGGGCTCACCAGCATCAAGGGCCGGCTGCTGGGCTCGGTGCCGGCCGACGCCACCCGCCGCTCGGCGTGCGACGTGCTCGTCGTGCACACCACGGGCTGACCGCTGCCGCCGTCCGAGCCCGGGCCCCCCGACCCGGGCGGCACCGACCCCCGCGAGGCCCTCGAGCGGCTGCTGCTCGACGGGCCCCGCCGCTACACCCGGGCGCAGGTCGCCGAGCTGGCCGGGGTGCCCGCGGAGCGCACCCGCCGGCTGTGGCGGGCGCTCGGGTTCGCCGACGTCGCCGACGACGACCCGGCCTTCACCGACGCCGACGTCACCGCGCTGTCCCGGCTGTCGGCGCTGATCGACTCCGGCTTCGTGGCGTCCGGCGAGGAGGCCTCGGTCGCCCGGGCGATGGGGCAGTCGCTGTCCCGGCTCGCCGACTGGCAGACCGACCTGCTGGCCGCGGTGCTCGGCGGTGCGGACGACGACGGCTCGGGAACCGGCTCCGCCGCCGCCGTCGTCGCCTCCGCCGAGCAGCTGCTGCCGCTGATGCGCGAGCTGCAGGACTACGTCTGGCGGCGGCACCTGGCGGCCAACGCCGGCCGGCTGTTCCTGGACGGCCCCGGCGCGGTCGACCGGCGCGAGCTGGCCGTCGGGTTCGCCGACCTCGTGGGCTACACCTCCCGCACCCGCGGCATGGGCGGCCGGGAGCTGGGCGCGATGGTCGAGGACTTCGAGGGCCTGGCCGCCGACGTCATCGCCCGGTACCGCGGCCGGGTGGTCAAGACCGTGGGCGACGGCGTGCTGTTCACCTGCCCGGAGCCGGTGGACGCGGTGGAGATCGGGCTGCGGCTGCCCGAGGAGTGGAGCGCCGCCGACCGCCCGCCGCTGCGGGTCGGCGCCGCCTACGGCACGGTGCTCACCCGGCTCGGCGACGTCTACTCCCCGGTGGTCAACCTGGCCAGTCGGCTGACCTCGGTGGCCCGGCCCTCGACGGTGCTGGTCGACCAGCAGCTGGCCCGGCGGCTGCGCGGGGTGCCGGGCTACCGGGTGCGCCCGCTGCGCCGGGTGTCGGTGCGCGGGTACGACCACCTGCAGCCGTGGCTGGTCCGCCGGCGGGACACCGCCGAGGACGCCGTCCCCGGGGTCGCGGCCCTCGAGGAGCTGCTCGACGAGATCGCCGACGACGTGCTCGCCGACGACTGGGAGGAGCAGGAGTGGGACGAGGGCGACTGGGACGCCGGCCACGGCCCGGCCACCGGCTGAGGGAACCCGCTCGCCCGGCGGCGGACGCGGTCGGCACCATGGTCGGGTGTCCGCCACCCTGCTCGCCCGTGGTCTGGCCGCCGGTCACGGCGCCCGGGTCCTGTTCACCGACCTCGACCTGGTCGTCGCCCCCGGCGACGTCGTCGGCCTGGTCGGGGTGAACGGCGCCGGCAAGTCCACCCTGCTGCAGACCCTCGCCGGCGTGCTCCCGGCCGAGGCGGGCGAGATCGCGCTCAGCCCGCCGTCGGCGACCGTCGGCTACCTGCCGCAGGAGGCCGAACGGCGTCCGGGCGAGACGGTGCTCGACGCGCTGGCCCGCCGCACCGGGGTGGCCGCGGCCCAGGTGGCGATGGACGAGGCGCTCGAGCGGCTCAGCGAGGGCGCCCCCGGCGCCGACGACCGCTACGGCGACGCGCTCGAGCGCTGGCTCGCCCTGGGTGGCGCCGACCTGGCCGAGCGCGCCGAGGAGGTCGTCGCGGCGGTGGCGCCGGGGGTGGCGCTGGACGCACCGACCGTCGGCCTCTCCGGCGGCCAGGCCGCCCGGGTCGGGCTGGCCTCGCTGCTGCTGTCCCGGTACGACGTGCTGCTGCTCGACGAGCCCACCAACGACCTGGACCTGGCCGGCCTGGAGCAGCTGGAGCGGTTCGTCGCCGGCCTGCGCACCGGGGTGGTGCTGGTCAGCCACGACCGCGAGTTCCTCTCCCGCACCGTCACCCGGGTGGTCGAGCTGGACCTGGCCCAGCAGCTGGTCCGGGTGCACGACGGCGGTTACGAGGCGTACCTGACCGAGCGGGAGGTGGCCCGCCGGCACGCCCGCGAGGAGTTCGAGGAGTTCGCCGACACCAAGGCCGGCCTGGAGGCCCGCGCCCGGATGCAGCGCAACTGGATGGCCAAGGGCGTCCGGGACTCGATCAAGAAGTCCAAGGACGGCGACAAGCACATCAAGGCGCACAACCGGGCCTCGTCGGAGAAGCAGGCGGCGAAGGCCAAGCAGACCGAGCGGCGGATCGAGCGGCTGGAGGTCGTCGAGGAGCCGCGCAAGGAGTGGGAGCTGCGGATGGAGATCGCCGCGGCGCCCCGGGCCGGCGCGGTGGTGGCGACGCTGCGCGGCGCGGTCGTCCGCCGGGGCGCGTTCACCCTCGGCCCGGTCGACCTGCAGGTCGACTGGGGCGACCGGGTGGCGATCACCGGCGCCAACGGGTCGGGCAAGAGCACCCTGCTGGCGGCGCTGCTGGGCCGGGTGCCGGTCGACGAGGGCTCGGCGTCGCTGGGCTCGGGTGTCCGGCTGGGCGAGGTGGACCAGGTGCGCGGGCTCTTCCTCGGCGACGAGCCGCTGGCCGCTGCCTTCGGCGCCGAGGTGCCCGACCTGCCCGACGCCGAGGTGCGCACCCTGCTGGCCAAGTTCGGGTTGCGCGCCGACCACGTGCTGCGCCCGGCCGGCACGCTCTCGCCCGGCGAGCGCACCCGGGCGGCGCTGGCGCTGCTGCAGGCCCGCGGCGTGAACGTGCTGGTGCTCGACGAGCCGACCAACCACCTGGACCTGCCGGCGATCGAGCAGCTGGAGCAGGCGCTGGCCGACTACCCGGGCACCCTGCTGCTGGTGACCCACGACCGCCGGATGCTCGAGGCGGTGCACACCACGCGGCGCTTCGAGGTGGCGGCCGGGCAGGTGCGCGAGGGCTGAGCGACCCCCGGGACGACGCCGCCCGCCGGGCCTGGGGCCGGGCGGGCGGTGTGTGCGGTGTGAGCCTGGGCTGGTGTGCCCCCGGCAGGATTCGAACCTGCGCCCCTGCCTCCGGAGGGCAGTGCTCTATCCCCTGAGCTACGGGGGCTCGTCATCGCGGTGGTGCGTGTCGCGGCGCCGGACTTCCTGGCGCCGGGAGAGCACGTTACCGCACCGACGCCGGGCCGTCGGAGGGGGCCTCAGGGTGCCGGCAGCGGGGTCCCGCCCCGGGCCTGCAGCAGCGACTCCATGAACGTGGTCTCCGCGCTCTGCGACGCCACGATGGCGCCGGCCAGACCGCGCACGGCCGCCTCGGCGGCGTGCTCCTCGCCGTACTGCGCCATCTCCAGGCCGCCCTGGTGGTGCCGGATCATCAGCTGCAGGAACAGCACGTCGAACGGCGTGCCGGTCAGCGACCGCAGGTCGGTCAGCTCGGCCTCGGTGGCCATCCCGGGCATCACGGCGCCACCGGCCGCCGGGGCGTCGGCCATGTGCGACATGTCGTGCCCGGCCATCGCGTCGTCGGCCATCCAGGCCATGACCTCGCCGCTGGTCAGCGGCAGGCCCCAGAGCGTCAGCCAGCCCTGCATCCGCCCGACCTGGTTGGTCTGGGTGGCGGAGATGTCGAAGGCGAGCCGGCGCACCTCGTCGTCCGAGCTCTGGGTCAGCGCGAGGTTGGCCATCTCGACCGCCTGCAGGTGATGCCGGGACATGTCCCGGGCGAAGCCCGCGTCGACCGAGTCCGCTGCGGGGGTCTCGGTGCGCCCGAGCCCCAGCGCGACGGCCAGCCCGCCGCCGGCGGCCAGCAGGCCGAGCGCGATGACGGTGACCAGCAGGCCGGTGACCCAGCGCCGCGGCCGCCCGGCCGGGGCCGGGGCGGCCTCGGTCGGGGAGCCGGTCGTCGGGGCGGCGGTGGTCACGGGGTGGTGGTGCCGCTCTCGCCGGCCGGGGCGGAGCTGGCGGGGGCGTCGGAGGCCACCGGGGCGTCGGTCGCGGTGGCGGCGCCGGTGCCGGCCCGGGTGACGTCGCCGACGACCAGCGGGTCGGTGATGAACGCCGGGTTCTCGCAGGTCGCCCCGAGCTCGGGGGTGAAGTCGGCGTTGAAGGCCATGAAGTCGGCGAACTGCTGCACCCGCACGTCCGACGCGGAGTCGACGGTGACCTGGTGGCCCCACGACTGCAGGCTGATCGGCGCGGACTGCCCGGCGTAGGGGGAGAGCATCAGGCCCGAGCGGCCGTCGACCAGGTCCTCGAGGGTGCCCAGGTCGTCGTCGCTGACCGCGTCGGGGTCGTAGGTGATCCAGACGGCGCCGTGCTCGAGGCTGTGCACCGCGTTCTCGTGCCGGATGTCGACGTCGTAGACGGTGCCGGTGCAGTCGGCCCACTCGTTGTCGTGCTCGCCGCCCACCGGCGGGCTCTCGGTGTAGTCGACGGACGTGGTGACGTGCAGGCCGCCCTCGTACTCGTAGCTCTGCAGCCCGGCGATCTGGTCGGCCGAGGTGACCTTGTCCGCGTTCGCCTCGTTGACCTGGACCACGGCGTAGGTGATGACGGCGGCGGCGAAGACGACGACCGCGACCGCGGCGGCGATGAGCCCCCAGGGCCGCTGCTGGGTGACCACGTTCACCGGCGGGCGGGTGCGGCCCTTGCCGGCCTGGGCGCCACCGCGCTGCCCCGAGGGGCGCTGCCCGGACGCCCGGCTGGAGCCGGTACCCCCACGGGACGTGCCGCCTGACGCGCGGCCGTTCTCGGGCTTGGGGTCCTTGGCCACTACCGCTCCTCGCTGCGCTGCCGGGCCGGGGACTCGACGTCCCGGGACCGGGCCGGTCCACCTGGCCGGCGGCAGCGAGTGTAGGTCGGGCTCCTGTGCGGACCAGGGCCTTGACCCGGCCCCCCGGCCCGGGTGGGGCAGGCGGGACGGCCGGGGCGTGCAGACGAGGCGGAGATCACAGCTGCACCGCTCAGTACGCTCGTGCGGTGACACCCGAGCAGCTCAGTGACGTCGTCCGGTCCGCGGTCGCGGCCGCCGTGGAGCGCGGCGTGCTCGCCGGCGCCGTCCCCGACGAGGTCGTCATCGAGCGCCCGAAGAACCCCGAGCACGGCGACTACGCCACCAACGTGGCCCTGCGGCTGGCCAAGGGTGCCGGCCGGCCGCCCCGCGAGGTCGCCGAGGCGCTGGCCGGCGAGCTGCGCGGCGTCGACGGCGTCTCCCGGGTCGACGTCGCCGGCCCGGGCTTCCTGAACATCACCCTGGCCAAGGACGCGCTGGGCCAGCTCGCCGTCCGGGCGGTCGTCGCCGGGGATGCCTACGGCCGCACCGACACCCTCGCCGGGCAGCGGCTGAACCTGGAGTTCGTCTCGGCCAACCCGACGGGGCCGGTCACCCTGGGGTCGACCCGGTGGGCCGCCGTGGGCGACGCGCTGGCCCGGCTGCTCGAGGCCAGCGGTGCCGAGGTCAGCCGGGAGTACTACGTCAACGACGCCGGCTCGCAGATCGAGCGGTTCGGTCGCAGCCTCCAGGCGGTGGCGCTGGGCCGCGAGGTGCCCGAGGACGGCTACCAGGGCGACTACGTCGAGCCGGTCGCCGCCCGGGTCGTCGAGGCGCACCCCGGTCTGCTCGAACTGCCGGAGGACCAGCAGGTGCCGGTCTTCGCCGAGGAGGGTGTCGCGGCGATGGTCGCCGACATCCGCAGCACGCTCGACGGCTTCGGCGTCCACTTCGACACCTTCTTCTCCGAGCGGACGCTGCACGCGTCCGGTGCGCTGGAGAAGGCGGTGGCCCGGCTGCGCGAGCAGGGGCACGTCTTCGAGACCGACGGTGCGGTGTGGCTCCGGACGACGACGTTCGGCGACGACAAGGACCGGGTGCTGGTCAAGGCCGACGGGGAGCCGACCTACTTCGCCGCCGACTGCGCCTACTACCTGGACAAGCGGCAGCGCGGCTTCGACCGGGCCGTGATCATGCTCGGCGCCGACCACTCCGGCTACGTGGGTCGCTACAAGGCCCTGGTCGCGGCGTTCGGGGACGACCCGGCGGCGAACCTGGAGATCCTGATCGGCCAGCTGGTCAACCTGGTGCGCAACGGTGAGCCGGTCCGGATGAGCAAGCGCAAGGGCAACTTCGTGCTGCTCACCGACCTGGTGGACGCCGTCGGGCAGGACGCCGCCCGGTACGCGCTGGCCCGGGCGTCGGTCGACCAGCAGATCGACATCGACGCCGACCTGTGGAGCCGGCAGACCAACGACAACCCGGTCTTCTACGTCCAGTACGCGCACGCCCGGATCTCCTCGCTGCTCCGCGGCGCCGCCGACCTCGGGCTGCAGCTGGGCGAGGCCGCCGACGTCGACACCGCGCTGCTCGAGCACCCGCGGGAGGGCGACCTGCTGCGGGCGATCGGTGAGTTCCCGCGGGTGGTCGCCGCGGCGGCCGAGCTGCGCGCGCCGCACCGGGTGGCCCGCTACCTGGAGGAGCTGGCCGGCACCTACCACCGGTTCTACGACTCCTGCCGGGTGCTGCCGCGCGGCGACGAGGAGGTCACCCCGGTGACGACGCCCCGGCTCTGGCTCTGCGCCGCGACCGCCACGGTGCTGCGCAACGGCCTGGCCGTGCTCGGCGTGTCCGCGCCGGAGCGGATGTGAGGGCGCACCCGGCGGGCCCGCTGCACGCCGGCATCTCCCCGCCGCCGGCGGCCGGGCCGGCCCCCGCCGACCTCGGCGCGCTCGACCCGCAGGTCTGGCCGCGCTCGGCGCGGCGGGTCGACGGCGAGCTGCACCTGGCCGGCCGGCCGGTGACCGAGCTGGCCCGCGAGCACGGCACCCCGCTGTTCGTGCTGGACGAGGCCGACTTCCGCAGCCGGGCCGCGGACTTCGCCGACGCCTTCACCGACGCCGACGTGCACTACGCGTCCAAGGCGTTCCTCTGCGGCCAGGTGGCCCGCTGGATCGCCGAGGACGGGCTGCACCTGGACGCCTGCTCGGGCAACGAGCTCGCGGTGGCGCTGGCCGCCGGGTTCCCGGCCGGGCGGATCGCGCTGCACGGCAACAACAAGTCCCTCGTCGAGCTCCAGCTGGCCGTCGACGCCGGCATCGGCCACGTGGTGCTGGACTCCTTCGACGAGATCGAGCGGCTGGTGCCGCTGGCCGAGGCGCGGGTGGCCTCCGGGGGAGCGCCGGTGCCGGTGCTCATCCGGTCGACCGTCGGCATCGAGGCGCACACCCACGAGTTCATCGCCACCGCCCACGAGGACCAGAAGTTCGGCTTCTCGCTGGCCACCGGCGACGCGCTGACCGCCGCCGTCCGGGTCATCCGCGAGCCGGCGCTGCACCTGGCCGGGCTGCACAGCCACATCGGGTCGCAGATCTTCGACACCGCCGGGTTCGAGGCCGCCGCGCACCGGGTCGTCGGACTGCTCGGCCAGGTCCACCAGGCCACCGGCGAGCTGCTCGGCGAGCTGAACCTGGGCGGTGGCTTCGGCATCGCCTACCTCGCCGAGGACGACCCGGTCGGTGCCGCGGACGTCGCCGTCCGGCTGCGGTCGGTGGTCGCCGCGGAGTGCGCCGCGCTCGGGCTGCCGGTGCCCCGGCTGGCGGTCGAGCCCGGCCGCGCCATCGCCGGCCCGGGCACGGTCACCCTGTACGAGATCGGCACCATCAAGCCGGTCCGGCTCGGCGCCGGCGGCTCCCCGGGCGCGCCGCTGGTGCGCAACTACGTGTCGGTCGACGGCGGGATGAGCGACAACATCCGCACCGCCCTGTACGACGCCAGCTACACCTGCGTGCTGGCCAACCGCAGCTCCGACGCCCCGCCCGCGCTGTGCCGGGTGGTCGGCAAGCACTGCGAGAGCGGCGACGTGCTGGTCCGCGACCTGTGGCTGCCCTCGGACGTGCAGCCCGGCGACCTGCTGGCGGTGGCCGCCACCGGCGCCTACTGCTGGTCGATGGCGAGCAACTACAACTACCTGCTCAAGCCGCCGGTGGTCGCCGTGCGGGACGGCGTGGCCACCGAGATCGTCCGGAGGCAGACACTGTCCGACGTGTTCGCCCTCGACGCCGTCCTCGCCGACGTGCCCGCCCCCAGCCCGGCGATCGACCAGCCGGCACCCGAGCACGCCGCAGGAGCCCGGTCATGAGTGATGCGCTGAAGGTCGCCCTGCTCGGCTGCGGCACGGTCGGCGGGGCGGTGCTGCGGCTGCTGTCCGAGCAGTCCGACGACCTGGCCGCCCGGGTCGGCCGCCGGATCGAGGTGGCCGGTGTCGCCGTCCGCCGGCCCGACCGGCACCCCGAGGTGCCCGCCGACCTGCTCACCACCGACGCGCACGCGCTGGTGACCCGCCCCGACGTCGACCTGGTGGTCGAGGTGATCGGCGGCATCGAGCCGGCCCGCAGCCTGCTGCTGGCCGCGATCGGCGCCGGCAAGTCGGTGGTCAGCGCCAACAAGGCGCTGCTGGCCGACGACGGCGTCGCGCTGCACGCCGCGGCGAGCGAGGCGGGGGTCGACCTGTACTACGAGGCGGCGGTGGCCGGGGCGATCCCGCTGCTGCGGCCGCTGCGCGAGTCGCTCGCCGGTGACCAGCTGCGCCGGGTCGTCGGCATCGTGAACGGGACGACGAACTACATCCTGTCCCGGATGGCCGAGACCGGCGCCGGCTTCGGCGAGGCGCTGGCCGAGGCGACCGAGCTCGGGTACGCCGAGGCCGACCCCACCGCCGACGTCGACGGGTTCGACGCCGCCGCGAAGGCCGCCATCCTCGCCTCGCTGGCCTTCCACTCGCCGGTCACCGCCGCCGACGTCCACCGCGAGGGGATCTCCGCGGTCTCCGCGACCGACGTGGCCCGCGCCGCCGAGATCGGCTGCACCGTCAAGCTGCTGGCCATCTGCGAGCGGGTCACCGGGGCCGACGGCGCCGACGACGGGGTCGCCGTCCGGGTGCACCCGGCGATGATCCCGACGACCCACCCGCTGGCCGCCGTGGGCGGGGCCTTCAACGCCGTCTTCGTCGAGGCCGAGGCCGCCGGCGAGCTGATGTTCTACGGCCGCGGCGCCGGCGGGGAGCCGACCGCCAGCGCCGTCCTCGGCGACCTGGTCGCGGTGGCCCGCAACCGGCTGGCCGGTGCGGCCGGGCCGGGGACGACCGGCTACGCCGGGCTCACCGTCCGCCCGATGGCCGACACGCCCACCCGCTACCACGTGAGCCTCGACGTCGCCGACGTGCCGGGCGTGCTGGCCACCGTCGCGCAGGAGTTCGCCGCGCACGGCGTCAGCATCGCCACCGTCCGCCAGGACGGGCACGGCGACGCCGCCACGCTGGTGATCGTCACCCACCGGGCACCGGACTCGGCGCTGGCCGCCACCGTGTCCCGGCTGCGGGAGATGTCCGCTGTCCGCGGCGTCACCAGCGTCCTACGAGTCGAGGGGCTCTCATGACCGGCACGACCCTGCGTGGCGCCGTCTCGCCGTACTGGCCGGGGCTGATCGAGGCCTACCGGCACCGGCTGCCGGTCAGCCCGTCGACGCCGGTGGTGACGCTGCAGGAGGGCGCCACCCCGCTGGTGCCGGCGCCCGAGCTGTCCCGCCGCACCGGCTGCGACGTCTGGCTCAAGGTCGAGGGCGCCAACCCGACCGGGTCGTTCAAGGACCGCGGCATGACGATGGCGATCACCAAGGCCCTGGAGGAGGGTGCCAAGGCGGTCATCTGCGCGTCGACGGGCAACACCAGTGCCAGCGCCGCCGCCTACGCGGCCCGGGCCGGCCTCACCTGCGCGGTCCTGGTGCCGCAGGGCAAGATCGCCACCGGCAAGCTCGCCCAGGCGCTGGTGCACGGCGCCACGCTGCTGCAGGTGCAGGGCAACTTCGACGACTGCCTGGCGCTGGCCAGCAAGCTCGCGATCGACTACCCGGTGAGCCTGGTCAACAGCGTCAACCAGTACCGCATCGAGGGCCAGAAGACCGCGTCGTTCGAGATCGTCGACGTGCTCGGCGACGCCCCCGACGTCCACTGCCTGCCGGTCGGCAACGCCGGCAACATCACCGCCTACTGGCAGGGCTACCGCGAGTACGCCGCCGACGGCCCGGCCACCAGGACCCCGCGGATGTGGGGCTTCCAGGCCGCCGGTGCCGCCCCGATCGTCCGCGGCGCGGTCGTCGAGCGGCCGGAGACCATCGCCACCGCCATCCGGATCGGCAACCCGGCGTCCTGGACCAAGGCGCTGGCCGCCCGCGACGAGTCCGGTGGCCGGATCGACGCCGTCACCGACCGGGCGATCCTGGCCGCCTACCGGCTGCTGGCCCGCACCGAGGCGGTCTTCGTCGAGCCGGCGTCCGCGGCGTCGGTGGCCGGGCTGCTGCAGGTCGCCGAGGCCGGTGGCCTGGAGCGCGGCCAGCGGGTCGTCTGCACCGTCACCGGCAACGGCCTCAAGGACCCGGAGTGGGCCATCTCCGGCGCACCGGCGCCGGTCACCATCCCGGTCGACTCGGCGGCCGCCGCGGCGCAGCTGGGGCTCTGAGGGTGCCGAACGCGGGTCCCGCCGTCCGCATCCGGGTGCCGGCCACCAGCGCGAACCTCGGTCCGGCCTTCGACTCCGCGGGGCTCGCGCTGTCCTGCTGGGACGACCTGGACGTCGCGGTCACCGACGGCGGCCTGGCGGTCTCGGTCAGCGGCGCCGGCGCCGGCGAGCTGCCCACCGACGAGTCGCACCTGGTCGTGCAGGCGTTCCGGGCGGCCTGCGCCGAGCTGGGCTGGACCCCGGCCGGGCTGCGGCTCGACGCGCGCAACGGGATCCCGCAGGGGCGGGGGATGGGCTCGTCGGCCGCCGCGGTGACCGCCGGGGTGCTCGCCGCCTGGGCGCTGTGCCCGGACGTCGCCGGCGTCGACGACGCGGCGGTGCTGCGGCTGTGCTCGGAGATCGAGGGCCACCCGGACAACGTCGCGCCCTGCCTGCTCGGCGGGGCCACGCTGTCCTGGACCACCGACGCCGGGGCCCGCGCCGCCCGGCTGGCGGTCGACCCCCGGGTGGCACCGGTGCTCTTCGTGCCGCGCGGGACGCTGGCCACCCACGTCGCGCGCGGGCTGCTGCCGGCCACCGTGCCGCACGCCGACGCCGCGCACGCCGCCGGTCGTGCGGCGCTGCTGGTGCACGCGCTCACCCGCGACCCCGCGCTGCTGCTGGAGGGCACCGAGGACCGGCTGCACCAGGCGCAGCGCGCCCCGGCGATGCCGGAGAGCGCGGCGCTGCTCGCCGCGCTGCGCGCCGACGGGCACGCCGCCGTCGTCTCCGGCGCGGGTCCGTGCGTGCTGACCCTGGCCGTGCTCGGGCACGACGAGCACGTCGGCGACCCGGCCTCGGCCGCCCAGGTCCGGGAGCTCCGCGGCCTCACCCCCGAGGGCTGGGAGTGCCTGCCGCTGCGGGTCGACCACACCGGCGCGGTCGTCACCCCGCTGGCCGCTGATCACGATGCGGTATCGTTCGGCTCGTCTGGAACACGACCGTGATGCATCGTGTTGTGGACGACGTCAGCCCGTGCCTAGGCTGACGACGTAGCCGCCTCCGGGCGTTGCTCCACGCGGGGTCTCGGCCGCGATCCGTCGCCGCCGACCCGCCCCGCATCCACAGACCGCACCTCCCGATCGACGCGCCGGGTCCACGTCAGGGCTCTCGCCGTCCGGGAGCGGGTCACCTCCTGCGCTGGTAGGCGCAGGTCACCGCAGGGAAGGACCTGTACGTGAGCGAAAGCACCGACCTCCTCGACGGCGCGCGCGACGCCGCCCCGTCCGACGAGGCAGCTGCCGGCGCCGGGACGGCCGCCCGTTCCCGCCGCCGTGGCAGCGGGCTGTCCGGGATGCTGCTGCCCGAGCTGCAGCGCCTGGCCGGCGAACTCGGCATCCCCGGCACCGGGAAGATGCGCAAGAGCGACCTCGTCGCCGCCATCTCCGAGCGCCAGGTGGGCGCCACCGGTGACGCGGGCACGCCCGCCGAGACCACCACGACCGTCCCGGCGCCGCGCTCCGACGCCGCCGCGACCGCCGCCCCGCTGGAGGCCCCGGTCTCCGGTGGCGCCAACGGCACGCCGGTCACCCCGCCGGCCACCAGCACCGCCGACACCCCCGTCGAGACCCCCACCGACGCGGCCGCCCCGGCCGGTCGTCGTCGCCGCGGCGCGAGCCGTCCGGCCGGCGCGCCGACCGCCGACGCCGCGGGCGCCGAGACCCCGGCCACCTCGGCCGAGGCCACCGCCACCCAGGCCGCGCCCGCCGAGGTGCGCACCGAGGGCGAGCGCCCGCAGCGCAGCCGCAACCGTGACCGCGGTGAGCGCACGCCCCGCGACGACCGCGACCGCGACGGCGGCGCCCGCACCACCGAGCGCGTCGAGACCCGCGACAGCGGCGGCCGCACCGCCGAGCGTGAGGGTGGCGGCCGCAACGCCGAGCGGGCCGAGACCCGCAACGCCGAGCGCACCGAGACCCGCGACGGGGGCACGGCTCGCGACGGCGAGGAGCGCGGCGGCCGCAACCGGGCCGACGGCGACACCGGCCGCTCCGGCCGCAACCGCACCGAGGGCGCCCGCGACGGCAACCGTCCCGAGGGCGGCAACCGCAACGAGCCCCGCAACGAGCCCCGGAACGAGCCCCGCGGCGACGCCCGGAACGAGCCCCGCGGCGCGGAGCGCAACGAGCCCCGCGGCGACGAGGACGACGACGACTTCGAGGGCGGCGGCCGCGGCCGCCGTGGCCGGCGCTACCGCGACCGCAACCGCCGTGGCGGCAACGCCGGCGGGGGCCGCGAGCGCTTCGACCAGGCCGAGCCCACGGTCAGCGAGGACGACGTCCTGCTGCCGGTCGCCGGCATCCTGGACGTGCTGGACAGCTACGCGTTCGTCCGCACCTCCGGCTACCTGACCGGCCCGAACGACGTCTACGTCTCGCTGTCGCAGGTGCGCCGCTACGGCCTGCGCCGCGGCGACGCCATCACCGGTGCGGTCCGCCAGCCCCGCGAGGGCGAGCGCAAGGACAAGTACAACGCGCTGGTGCGGCTGGACTCGGTCAACGGGCTGGACCCCGAGCAGGCGCGCAACCGCCCGGAGTTCACCAAGCTGACCCCGCTCTACCCGCAGGACCGCCTGCGGCTGGAGACCGAGTCGCACCTGATGACGACACGGATCATGGACCTGGTCATGCCCATCGGGAAGGGCCAGCGCGCGCTCATCGTCAGCCCGCCGAAGGCCGGCAAGACGATGGTGCTGCAGTCGATCGCCAACGCGATCTCGACGAACAACCCCGAGGTCCACCTCATGGTCGTGCTCGTCGACGAGCGGCCCGAGGAGGTCACCGACATGCAGCGCTCGGTGAAGGGCGAGGTCATCGCCTCGACCTTCGACCGGCCGCCGGCCGACCACACGACGGTCGCCGAGCTGTCCATCGAGCGGGCCAAGCGCCTGGTCGAGATGGGCCACGACGTCGTCGTCCTGCTGGATTCGATCACCCGGCTGGGCCGCGCCTACAACCTGGCGGCCCCCGCCAGCGGGCGCATCCTCTCCGGTGGTGTCGACTCCACGGCGCTGTACCCGCCCAAGCGCTTCCTCGGTGCGGCCCGCAACATCGAGAACGGCGGCTCGCTGACGATCATCGCCTCGGCGCTGGTCGAGACCGGCTCCACGATGGACACGGTCATCTTCGAGGAGTTCAAGGGCACCGGTAACGCGGAGCTGAAGCTGGACCGGCGCCTCGCCGACAAGCGGGTCTTCCCCGCCGTCGACGTGAACGCCTCCAGCACCCGCAAGGAGGAGATCCTCCTCTCGCCCGACGAGCTGGCCATCGTCATCAAGCTCCGCCGGGTGCTGTCGGCGCTGGAGCCCCAGCAGGCGCTGGAGCTGCTGCTCGACCGGATGCGGAAGACCCGCAACAACATCGAGTTCCTGATGCAGGTCCAGAAGACGACGCTGGGCGTCGGCGAGAAGGACTGACGGAGGACCTCCCTGCCCCCCACCGCTCGCAGGCTCGCGGCGGGCCCCGGCAGGGAGCCCGTACACTGGCCCATCGAGCCTCTGCCGCCTCCACCGGCGGCGTGCGAACCACCGGACCACGAGACCAGAGAGAGAGGGTGCAGCGGCATGAAGGCCGACATCCACCCGGACTACCACGTCACCCAGGTGACCTGCGGTTGCGGTAACACGTTCACCACCAAGAGCACGGCGGCCGGCGGCACGATGACCGTCGAGACCTGCTCCGCCTGCCACCCGTTCTACACGGGCAAGCAGCGCATCCTCGACACCGGCGGCCGCGTCGCCCGGTTCGAGAAGCGCTTCGGCAAGCGCAACGCCGGCGCTCCCGCCGACAAGTAGCACTCCCGACGGCGCCCGCGCCGCCCTGCACCGGGGCGGCGCGGGCGCCGTCGTCATGTCCGCACCCGCCCCGACCGTGAGACCACCCGAGGAGGTCCCGTGAGCAGCGCCGAGACCGGCAGCGACCGGCTCGCCGGCCTGCTCGCCGAACACCGCGACCTGGAGGCCCAGCTCGCCGACCCGGCGGTGCACGCCGACGCCGCCCGGGCCCGCCGGCTGGGCCGCCGGTACGCCGCGCTGGCGCCGGTCGTCGAGACGGCGCGAGCGCTGGACGCCGCCCGCGACGACCTGGGCACCGCCCGCGAGCTGGCCGGCGAGGACGCCTCGTTCGCCCGCGAGGCCGAGCAGCTGGAGACCACCGTCACCGGGCTCACCGCCCGGCTGACCGAGCTGCTGCTGCCCAAGGACCCCGACGACGAGAAGGACGTCATCCTCGAGATCAAGGCGGGGGAGGGCGGGGCGGAGTCCGCGCTGTTCGCCGGTGACCTGCTGCGGATGTACCTGCGCTACGCCGAGCGGCGCGGCTGGTCGACCGAGGTGCTGGACGCCGTCGAGGCCGAGCTGGGTGGCTACAAGGACGTCGCGGTGGCCATCAAGTCCCGCACCGACGAGGGCATCTTCGCGCGGCTGAAGTTCGAGGCCGGCGTCCACCGGGTGCAGCGGGTGCCGGCCACGGAGTCCCAGGGCCGGATCCACACCTCCGCGGCGGGCGTGCTCGTGCTGCCGGAGGCCGAGGAGGTCGACGTGCAGGTCGACCCCAACGACCTGCGGATCGACGTCTTCCGCTCCTCCGGCCCCGGCGGGCAGAGCGTGAACACCACCGACTCCGCCGTCCGGATCACCCACCTGCCCACCGGCATCGTGGTCAGCTCGCAGAACGAGAAGAGCCAGCTGCAGAACCGCGAGTCCGCGCTGCGGGTGCTCCGCTCCCGGTTGCTGGCCGCCGCCCGCGAGGAGGCCGCCGCGACCGCCTCCGACCAGCGCCGCAGCCAGGTGCGCACGGTCGACCGCAGCGAGCGGGTGCGCACCTACAACTACCCGGAGAACCGGATCTCCGACCACCGGGTCGGCTTCAAGGCGCACAACCTGGACGCCGTCCTGGACGGCGACCTGGACCCGGTGCTCGACGCGCTCACCGCGGCGCACACCGCCGAGCTGCTGGCGGTCGGGTCCTGAACGCCCGCTCGCTGCTGGCCGAGGCCGCCCAGCGGCTCGCCGACGCCGGCGTCGAGTCCCCGCGGGTGGACGCCGAGCTGCTGCTCGCCGCGGTGCTCGGCCTGCCCCGGGGGCGGCTGCTCACCCTCGACGACGTCCCGCCGGAGCCGACCGCCCGGTTCGCCGCCTGGGTCGACCAGCGGGCCTCCCGGGTGCCGCTGCAGCACCTCACCGGCACCGCGCCCTTCCGGCACGTCGAGCTGGCCGTGGGGCCGGGCGTCTTCGTGCCGCGGCCGGAGACCGAGCAGATCGCCGGCTGGGTGCTGGAGCGGATCGCCGGGCTGGCCGCCCCGACCGTGGTCGACCTGGGCGCCGGCTCGGGGGCCATCGCCCTGTCGGTCGCCGCCGAGCACCCGGGTGCCCGGGTGCTCGCGGTCGAGCGGGACGCCGGCGCCATCGAGTGGACCCGGCACAACGCCGCGGCGCGCGCGGCGGCCGGCGACACCCCGGTCGAGGTGCTCGCCGGCGACATGACCGACCCGCAGCTGCTGCGCGAGCTCGACGGCACCGTCGACGTCGTCGTCTCCAACCCGCCCTACGTGCCCGACGGCGCCCGGCTGCCCCGCGAGGTGGCCGACCACGACCCGCCGCTGGCGCTGTGGGGCGGCCCGGACGGGCTGGACGTCGTCCGGGGGCTGCTGGGCACCGCCGCCCGGCTGCTGCGGCCCGGCGGGTGGCTGGGCATCGAGCACGCCGACCAGCAGGGGGACTCGCTGCCGGTGCTGGTGCGCGGCTCGGGCGGCTGGACCGCCGTCGCCGACCACCCCGACCTGGCCGGCCGCCCGCGCTACACGACGGCTCAGCGCTCGGGGCACCAGGCCGCGACGTAGCCCGGGTCGTCGGGCCGGGCCACCCCGAGGTCCCGCCGCACCACGCTCACCGTGCTCCCGCGCAGCCGGCACGCCTCCTCGAACCCCTCGTCGGTGTACTCCACCTCGAGCACCGCGCCGCCGTAGGCGTCGGTGTAGGCGGTGCACTCCTCGAACAGCTGGCAGTCCTCCGCGACCGCGTAGTCGAAGCCGAGGTCCTCGCCGGTCAGCTCCGGGGCGTTCTTCTGCGCGACGTCGAGCCCCGCGTCGTGCGCCCGGGCCACCAGCAGCCGCGCCGTCGCGGCGGCGTCGTCGGCGGTGAGCAGCCCCTCCGACCGGGTCCAGCTGTCCAGGTTGTCCGGCTCGACGGCGTCGAAGCCGGCGTCGGCGCAGCCGTCGAACCAGGGGCCGACGACGGCCAGCACCGCCTCCCGCCGCTCCGCCGTGGAGACGTCGAGCAGGAACTCACCCGGCCAGTCCGGGTCCTCCACCCGCGCCCCGGAGGCGTCGTGCAGCAGCAGGTCCTCGGGCCACCGGGCACCGGGCTGGGTCTGGAAGGCGTTGACGTAGCAGGCCGACCACAGGTCCGCGGCGGGGGAGTCCGTGCGGTCGCGGACCACCCCGGCGACCCCGTCGGCCGGTGGGTACGCCCCGCCCAGCTGGTAGTCGACCACCGCACCGGCGGGCAGCGGCCCGAGGCCCGGACCAGCCGGCGCGGCGGGGTCGGCGGCGCAGCCGGGCAGCACGACGAGGAGCACCGCCACCGCCGTTGCACCCCACCCCCGCACGGCGCCGACCCTAGGTGGGGGAGACTCCGGACCCGTGGCCGACGTCTTCGACTGCAGCGACCCCGACCAGCGCGAGGCCGGGCTCATCGCCGCGACCTCCGCGCTCGCCCGCGGTGAGCTGGTCCTCCTGCCCACCGACACCGTCTACGGAGTGGCCGCCGACGCGTTCACCCCCGCCGCCGTCACCAGCCTGCTGGCCGCCAAGAACCGGGGCCGCAGCATGCCGGTGCCGGTGCTGATCGGCGAGGCCTCCACGCTGGCCGGGCTGGTGGTCACCATCCCGCCGGTGGCCCACCAGCTCGCCGAGGCGTTCTGGCCCGGTGGTCTCACCCTCGTCGTCGAGCACGCGCCCTCGCTGGCCTGGGACCTGGGGGAGGCCGAGGGGACCGTCGCCGTCCGGCTGCCCGACGACGACGTCGCCCGCGACCTGCTGCGGCGCACCGGCCCGCTGGCCGTCTCCAGCGCCAACCGCTCCGGCCGCCCGGCGGCGACCACGGCGGCCGAGGCGGGGTACCAGCTGGGGGAGCACGCCGCCGTGGTGCTCGACGGCGGCCCGCGCACCGGCTCGGCGGCGAGCACGATCGTCGACTGCACCGCCCCCACCCCGCGGGTGCTGCGGTTCGGTGCGATCGACGTCGACCGGCTCCGCGAGGTCGTCCCCGGCATCACCGACTGACGAAGGACCCCGCTGCCCCCCACCACTCGCACGCTCGCGGCGGGCCCCTGCAGCGGGGCCACGGCGCCTGGCCGCGGTGCGTTTCGGGGAACCGTGCTGCCGGAGGGATACCGTGGTGCGACAGCCGCGCGCCCCGCACCCCGGTGCTCGCGGGCGCCCGCACCGAACAGCAGGAGTGCACCCGCGATGAGCACCCCCGCCACGACCCCCTACTGGGGGCCCGACTTCGACGCCCTGGCGGCCTTCGACCCGGAGATCTCCGGCGTGGTCGTCGACGAGCTGGACCGCCTCCGCAACGGGCTGCAGCTGATCGCGAGCGAGAACTTCACCAGCCCCGCGGTGCTGGCCGCGCTGGGCAGCACGCTGTCGAACAAGTACGCCGAGGGCTACCCGGGCCGCCGCTACTACGGCGGCTGCGAGGTCGTCGACCGGGCCGAGGAGCTGGGCATCTCCCGGGCCAAGGAGCTGTTCGGCGCCGAGCACGCCAACCTGCAGCCGCACTCCGGCGCGAGCGCCAACCTGGCCGCCTACGGCGCCTTCCTCCAGCCCGGGGACACCCTGATGGGCATGGCGCTGCCGCACGGCGGGCACCTGACCCACGGCACCGCGGTCTCCTTCTCCGGCAAGTGGTTCAACGCGGTGCAGTACGGCGTCGACCCGGCCACCGAGCACATCGACTACGACCAGGTGCGCGACCTGGCGCGCGAGCACCGCCCCAAGCTCATCGTCGCCGGTGGCTCGGCGATCCCGCGGCTCATCGACTTCGCCGCCTTCCGGGAGATCGCCGACGAGGTCGGCGCGATCTTCATGGTCGACGCGGCGCACTTCATCGGCCTGGTGGCCGGCAAGGCGATCCCCTCGCCGGTCCCGTACGCCGACGTCGTCACCTTCACCACGCACAAGGTGCTGCGCGGTCCGCGCGGCGGCGCCATCGTCTGCCGGGCCGAGCACGCCAAGGCGATCGACAAGTCGGCCTTCCCGATGATGCAGGGCGGCCCGCTCATGCACGCCATCGCGGCCAAGGCGGTGAACCTCAAGGAGTGCCTGCAGCCGGAGTACCAGGCCTACGCCCGGCAGGTGGTCACCAACGCCCAGGCGCTCACCGAGGGCCTGGCCGCCGAGGGGCTGCGGCCGGTCGCCGGCGGCACCGACACCCACCTGGCGCTGCTGGACCTGCGCGAGGTCACCGACACCGCCGGCGAGCTCGTCACCGGCAAGGTCGCCGAGGCCCGCTGCGACGCGGCCGGCATCGTGCTGAACAAGAACGCCATCCCCTTCGACCCGCAGCCGGCGTCGGTCGCCTCGGGCATCCGGGTCGGCAGCCCCTCGGTCACCACCCAGGGCATGGTCGAGACCGACATGAAGGAGATCGCCTCGCTCATCGGGACGGCCATCCGGGACGCCGACGGCTCCCGGACGGCCGAGGTCGCCGCCGGCGTCCGCGAGCTGGTCGGGGCCCATCCGGCCTACCCCGAGCCGACGCGCACCGCCTGACCCGATGCGCGAGTACGCCGTCGTCCTCCTCGCCGCCGCGATGGTCACGTTCCTGGCCACCCCGGTGGTGCGGGTCGCGGCGGTCCGCTTCCGGGTGATGGCGGCGGTCCGGGACCGCGACGTGCACGTCATCCCCACCCCCCGGGGCGGGGGCGTGGCGATGTACCTCGGGGTCGCGGCCGGGGTGCTGGTCGCCTCCCAGCTGCCCTCGCTGCAGCGGAGCTTCGAGTTCAGCACCCAGACCATCGCGGTGCTGGTCGCCGGTGGGCTGATCTGCCTGCTCGGCGTCCTGGACGACCGGTTCGGCCTCGACGCGCTCACCAAGCTCACCGGGCAGATCGCGGCAGCCGGGGTGATGGTGCTGCTCGGCGTCCAGCTGGCGTTCCTGTTCCTGCCGGTCGCCGACATCGGCACGCTGTCGCTGGGCTCGGACGTCGGGGTGCCGGCGACCATCCTGCTGACCGTCCTCACCGTGAACGCGCTGAACTTCATCGACGGCCTCGACGGGCTGGCGGCCGGGGTGTCAGCGATCGCCGCGCTGGCCTTCTTCGCCTACAGCTACCACCTCGGGCTGGTCGGCTACGACGACGTCGCCAGCGCCCCCGCGCTGATCACCGCCGTGCTGGCCGGTGCGTGCCTGGGCTTCCTGCCGCACAACTTCAGCCCGGCGCGGATCTTCATGGGCGACTCGGGCTCGATGCTGGTCGGGCTGATGCTGTCGGCGGCCGCGGTCTCGGCCACCGGGCAGACCGACTCGCAGACCCTCGGCTCCGCGGCCAGCCTGCTGCCGCTGACCCTGCCGCTGCTGGTGCCGGTCGCGGTGCTCTTCATCCCCTTCATCGACCTGGTGATGGCGATCGTCCGGCGCAGCCTGCGCGGGCAGTCGCCGTTCGCGCCGGACAAGATGCACCTGCACCACCGGCTGCTGTCGATCGGGCACTCCCACCGCCGGGCGGTGCTGATCATGTACTTCTGGGCGGCGCTGCTGAGCTTCGGCGCGGTCGCGCTGTCGATCACCGGGGGCACGGTGGAGGTGCTGGTCATCATCGGGGCCCTGCTGGTCGTCGGTGTCGTGGTCGTGCTCAGCCCGCGGGCCCGCCGCGCCGCGATCGCGGCCCGGCAGGCCGAGCTGGCGGCGCTCAAGGAGCGCAGCCGGGCCGCGCACCCGGCCAGCCGGGTGACCCGGGGCCGCCCGGGTGGCCCGACCGCGCCGGTGGGTGGCCCGCAGCCCCCGGGGCCGGTGCCGACCAGCCGGACGGCGGGGGTGCGGCGATGAGCGCGCCACCCGCGCGACAGCCCAGCGACGCCCCGTGGGACCTCGCCTTCCTGCGGGTCGGGCTGCTGGTCACGCTGCCCCTCACCGCGGTCGCCGTCGTGCTGGTGGGCGCGCTGCTGAGCTGGGCGGACGGGCTCAGCGTGCTCGTGGGCGCGGCCGTCGTCACCAGCTTCTTCGGCGTCTCCGGGCTGGTCGTCACCTGGGCCGGGCGGGTGCACGACAGCTACACGCTGCCGGCCGCGCTCGGCACGTTCCTGGTCAAGATGCTGGTCCTCGTCGCGGTGCTCAAGGCGCTGCCCGAGGACGGCTGGGTGGACCGCCGGGTGCTGGGCTGGACGGTGGTGGTCGGGGCGCTGCTCTGGAGCGTCGTCCAGGCCCGCTGGGTGTGGACGAAGCCGCTCTATTACGTCACGCCGCCAGCGCCGCCGGAACCCTCGCCGGTGAGCGGCCACGGGTCCGTCGACCCCCCGGCGGAAGACCCGGAAACTCCCACGACACGCGGCTGATAGTGTCCGATCCGATGGCCGAGGACACTCCCGCACCTGGGAGAACCCGACCGTCACCCGAGAACTCCGCCGACCACCAGCCCAGTGGGGCCGACGTCGGCTGGGGGATCACCGGCACGATGCTGTCGGGGATCATCGTCTGGGGTGGCGCCGGGTTGGCGCTCGACCGCTGGCTGGGCACGAGGTTCCTCGTCCTGGTCGGTGTCCTCCTCGGCCTCGGTGTGGCCATCTACATCATCGTGATCAAGTACGCCCCGCCCGTGCCGCCGGTCGGCAGGGCAGCACACGGGACAACCCCGGGTGGCCGACGCGGTCAGCCCAGGACGCAGAAGGGACAACGGTGACCTCAGGCGCCCTCGCGCTCAGCGACGTGCTCGCGGCCAACGGCGAGGGGTTCGAAGCCCCGACGATCGAGGAGTTCTACCCCGAGCCGATCGCGTCGTTCTCGCTGCTGGGCCTCGACTTCGAGATCACCCGCATCACGCTGATCATGTGGATCGCGACCCTCGCGATCGGGGCTCTCCTCGTCGCGGCGGTCCGCAAGCCGACCATCGTGCCCGGCCGCATGCAGTGGCTGGCGGAGAGCGGCTACTCGGTGGTCCGCGACGGCATCGCCCGCGACGTCATCGGCCCCAAGGGCCTGCCGTTCGCGCCGTTCCTCGCGTCGCTGTTCTTCTTCATCCTCGCGAACAACGCGATGAGCATCATCCCGTTCGCGCAGATCTCCCCGAACTCGAAGTTCGCGATCCCGCTGGTCCTCGCCCTCATCTGCTGGGTGCTCTACAACTGGATCGGCATCCGCGAGCAGGGTGCGGCCAAGTACTTCAAGGACGCCGCGATCCCGCCGGGTGTGCCCAAGCTGGCGCTGATCCTGGTCACGCCGATCGAGCTGCTCCAGGTCTTCGTGATCCGGCCCTTCACCCTCGCCGTCCGGCTCTTCGCGAACATGTTCGCCGGCCACATGCTGCTGGCGGTGTTCGCGCTCGGCACGTCCTACCTGCTCTTCGTGGGCAACTTCTCGGTCATCTTCGCGCCGTTCTCGTTCCTCATGGCCCTGCTCATGACGTTCTTCGAGCTGCTGGTGATCGTCCTGCAGGCCTACGTCTTCACCGTGCTGATGGCGACCTACCTGAACGGCGCCGTCGAGCCCGCACACTGATCCACCCCCCGCAGACCGCACCACCAGCACGACCCAGCCAGCCGCCCGGGATGACCCCGGGCGACCGACACAGGAGGAGCACCACCCCATGATCGAGGTTCTCGCAGAGCTCGAGGGCAACATCGGCACCGTCGGTTACGGCCTCGCCGCGATCGGCCCCGGCATCGGTGTCGGTGTCGTGTGGGCGGCCTACATCCAGGCCACCGCGCGTCAGCCCGAGTCGGCCGGCCTGACCCGGACCTACGCCTTCCTGGGTGCCGCCCTCTCCGAGGCGCTCGCGCTCATCGGCCTGGTCGTCCCCTTCATCTACTGACCTGCCCGGTCCCTTCCCACTGACTTCAGGGAGCCTGCAGAGCATGGACATCCTGGCCGCGGAGAGCGCCAATCCGCTCCTGCCACCCGTCGCCGAGATCATCGTCGGTCTGATCACCTTCGGGATCCTGCTGGCGGTGCTGGTCAAGTTCGTCTTCCCGCAGATGGAGAAGACGTTCGTGGCCCGCCGCGAGGCGATCGAGGGCGGCATCGAGCGAGCCGAGGCCATGCAGGCCGAGGCCAAGGCCGCCCTGGAGCAGTACCGCGCGCAGCTCGCCGAGGCGCGCACCGAGGCGGCGCAGATCCGTGACGCCGCGCGCGCCGAGGGGCAGCAGATCATCGAGGAGCTCCGCGCCCAGGCGCAGGAGGAGTCGGCCCGCATCGTCGCCCGTGGCGAGGAGCAGCTGAACGCCTCGCGCCAGCAGGTGGTCACCGAGCTGCGCGGCCAGATCGGCACGCTCGCGGTCGACCTGGCCGGGCGCGTGGTCGGTGAGTCGCTGGCCGACGACGCGCGCCGCAGCGGCACCGTCGACCGGTTCCTCGACTCCCTCGACGGCATGACCGCCACCACCGGTGACGGTGGCAGCTCGGCGTACGTCCCGCAGGACGTCCGCTGATGCACGCCTCCAGCCGGGCCGCGATGGAGGCATCGCGGGAAGCGCTCCAGGCGCAGACCTCCGGTGCCCGCAGCCGCAACCGCGGCGAGGCGCTGCTGACCCTGGCCGACGAGCTGTTCTCCGTGGCGCACGTGCTCGACGGCACGCTCTCGCTGCGCCGGGCGCTCTCGGACGCCTCGGTCCGCCCCGACGACCGTGCCGGGCTGGTCCGCCGGCTGCTGTCGGCCAAGGTCGGCGAGAACACCCTGCAGGTGCTCGAGGCGGTGGCCCGGCAGCGCTGGTCGCGGCCGCTGGACCTGGTCGAGGCGACCGAGACGCTGGCCACCGAGGCAGCCCTCGACGCCGCCGACGCGCGCGGTGAGCTCGACAGCGTCGAGGACGAGCTCTTCCGGTTCAGCCGCATCGTGGCCGGCGACGACGACCTCGCGCGGATCCTGGGCAACCGGTCGGCGCCGCGCGAGGGCAAGGCCGCGCTGCTCGACCGGCTGCTGACCGGCAAGGTCAGCCCGGTCACCGAGCGGCTGGTCCGGAACTCGCTGACCAGCTCGCACGTGCACAGCGCGGAGAACGAGATCGAGCGGCTGTCCACCGCGGCGGCCCGCCGGCGCGGTCAGGCGGTGGCCCACGTGGTCAGCGCGGTCCCGCTCACCGCCACGCAGGAGCAGCGTCTGGTCGCCACGCTCGAGCGCCTCTACGGGCGGACCATGGGCCTGCAGGTCCAGGTCGACCCGTCGGTGCTCGGCGGTCTGGTGATCCGCGTCGACGACGAGGTCATCGACGGCAGCATCGCCCACCGGCTCGAGGCCGCCGGCCGGCGGCTGGCCGGCTGACGGCACCGCCAGCAGCCACCCGCCCGACCCCACGCACCAGTTCCACACCAGCAGAAGAGGACGCGACGCCATGGCCGAGCTGACGATCTCCGCGGACGAGATCCGCAGTGCCATCCAGAACTACGTCACCGACTACACCCCGGACGTCTCCCGTGAGGAGGTCGGTGTCGTCACCGAGGCCGGCGACGGCATCGCCCGGGTCGAGGGCCTGCCCTCGGTCATGACCAACGAGCTCCTCGAGTTCGAGGGTGGCGTGCGCGGCCTGGCGCTGAACCTCGACGTGCGCGAGGTCGGCGTGGTCATCCTGGGCGACTTCGCCGGGATCGAGGAGGGCCAGACGGTCCGCCGCACCGGTGAGGTCCTCTCGGTCGCCGTCGGCGACGGGTACCTCGGCCGGGTCGTCGACCCGCTGGGCAACCCGATCGACGGCGCAGGCCCGATCGAGACCACCAGCCGCCGCGCCCTCGAGCTGCAGGCGCCCACCGTGGTGCAGCGCCAGTCGGTGCACGAGCCGATGCAGACCGGCATCAAGGCGATCGACGCCATGACCCCGATCGGTCGCGGTCAGCGCCAGCTGATCATCGGCGACCGGCAGACCGGCAAGTCGGCCATCGCGCTGGACACGATCATCAACCAGAAGCAGGCCTGGGCGACGGGCGACCCGTCCCAGCAGGTGCGCTGCATATACGTGGCGGTGGGCCAGAAGGGCTCCACCATCGCCGCCACCCGGGCCGCCCTCGAGGACGCCGGCGCGATGGAGTACACGACCATCGTCGCCGCCCCGGCCTCCGAACCGGCCGGCTTCAAGTACATCGCCCCCTACACCGGCTCGGCCATCGGCCAGCACTGGATGTACGAGGGCAAGCACGTCCTCATCGTCTTCGACGACCTGTCCAAGCAGGCCGAGGCCTACCGCGCCGTCTCCCTGCTGCTGCGCCGCCCGCCGGGCCGCGAGGCCTACCCGGGCGACGTCTTCTACTTGCACTCCCGCCTGCTGGAGCGCTGCGCGAAGCTCTCCGACGAGCTGGGCGCGGGCTCGATGACCGGTCTGCCGCTCATCGAGACCAAGGGCAACGACGTCTCGGCCTACATCCCGACCAACGTCATCTCGATCACCGACGGGCAGATCTTCCTCGAGACCGGTCTGTTCAACTCCGGTGTCCGCCCGGCGATCAACGTCGGCGTCTCGGTGTCCCGGGTCGGTGGCTCGGCGCAGATCAAGGCGATGAAGTCCGTCGCCGGCCGGCTCCGCCTGGACCTGGCCCAGTTCCGCGAGCTCGAGGCCTTCGCCTCCTTCTCCTCGGACCTGGACGCCTCCAGCCGGGCCACCCTGGACCGCGGCCAGCGCCTGGTCGAGCTGCTCAAGCAGGGCCAGTACTCGCCGTTCCCGGTCGAGCGCGAGGTCGTCTCGCTGTGGCTGGGCACCACCGGCAAGCTGGACCGGGTCCCGGTCCCCGACGTGCGTCGCTTCGAGTCCGAGTTCCTCGAGTTCATCGGCCGCGGCGACAACCCGATCTTCGACACCATCCGCGAGTCGAAGAAGCTGGACGACGACACGGTGGGCAGCCTGGAGCGGGCCGTCGAGACCTTCTACGGCCAGTTCACCACCTCCGACGGCGAGTCCCTGCAGGTCAGGGACGAGGCCGTCGAGGCGATGGACGCCAAGGACCGTGGCCAGGAGACCGTCCAGGTCAAGCGGAGCGCCTGACGTGGCCGGCTCACTCCGCGCGCTGCGGCGCCGGATCCGCTCCACCCAGTCGACGAAGAAGATCTTCTCGGCCCAGGAGCTGATCGCCGGTGCCCGCATCGTGCGTGCCCAGAACCGGGTGGAGGCCTCCAAGCCCTACGCCCGGGAGATCACCCGGGTGCTGTCCGCGCTGGCCGGCTCGGCCAGCCTGGACCACCCGCTGCTCACCGAGCGCCCCGACGCCAAGCGGGCCGCGGTCCTGATCATCACCTCGGACCGCGGCTTCGCGGGCTCCTACAACGTCAACGTGCTGCGCCGCACCGAGGAGCTCCTCGGCCTGCTGCGCAACGAGGGCAAGGAGCCGGTGCTCTACGTGGTCGGCCGCAAGGGCGAGACGTATTACCGGTTCCGTGACCGCGAGTTCGCCGACTCCTGGACCGGCTTCTCCGAGCAGCCCGGCTACGAGGACGCGCAGGCGGTGGGCCGCACGCTCATCGACGCCTTCACCGCCGGTGAGGACGACGAGGACGGCGGCGCGGGTGCCGACGGCATCCTCGGCGTGGACGAGCTGCACATCGTCTACACCGAGTTCCGCTCGCTGCTCTCCCAGGTGCCCGTCGCCCGGCGGATGGCCCCGCTGGTCGTCGAGGAGGTCGACGAGTTCCGCGACGAGGCGGACGGGGCCGGGCGGGGCGGGGAGGCTCAGCGCACCAGCGAGGTGCCCACCTCCTACGAGTTCGAGCCGTCGGCCGAGGCGCTGCTGGACGCGCTGCTGCCGAAGTACGTCACCACCCGCATCTACGCGGCGATGCTCGAGGCGGCTGCCTCGGAGTCGGCCTCGCGGCGGCGGGCGATGAAGTCGGCGTCCGACAACGCCGAGGAGCTGGCGAAGAACCTGTCCCGGCAGGCCAACCAGGCCCGCCAGGCGGAGATCACCCAGGAGATCAGCGAGATCGTCGGCGGCGCCGACGCGCTGGTGTCCGCAGGCAGCAACGACTGAGCACGCACGACTGAGCACCGCCCCGGTGGCGGCGGGACACGCCGCCACCGGGGACACTGAAGACACAGATCGACCGAGCCCGAGGGCAGGAGAGCAGCACAGATGACCGTCACCGAGGACCGTCCGAGCACCCAGGAGACCACCGGCAGCGGCCGGGTCGTCCGGGTCACCGGGCCGGTCGTCGACGTCGAGTTCCCCCGCGACGCGATGCCCGACCTGTTCAACGCCCTGAAGGTCGACGTCACCCTGGCCGACCTGGGCAAGACGCTGACCCTCGAGGTCGCCCAGCACCTGGGTGACAACGTGGTCCGCACCATCTCGATGGCCCCCACCGACGGCCTGGTCCGCGGTGCCGAGGTCCGGGACACCGGGTCGGCCATCTCCGTGCCCGTCGGCGAGGCCGTCACCGGGCACGTGTTCAACGCCCTCGGCGAGTGCCTGGACACCCCCGGCTACGGCGAGGACGCCCCGCACTGGACGATCCACCGGCACGCGCCGAAGTTCGACCAGCTCGAGGGCCGCACCGAGCTGCTCGAGACCGGCATCAAGGTCATCGACCTGCTGACCCCGTACGTCAAGGGCGGGAAGATCGGCCTGTTCGGTGGGGCCGGCGTGGGCAAGACCGTGCTGATCCAGGAGATGATCCGCCGCGTCGCGCAGGAGTTCGGTGGCGTCTCGGTGTTCGCCGGCGTCGGCGAGCGCACCCGCGAGGGCAACGACCTCATCACCGAGATGACCGAGTCCGGCGTCATCAACTCGACCGCGCTGGTCTTCGGCCAGATGGACGAGCCGCCGGGCACCCGGCTGCGCGTGGCGCTCTCGGCGCTGACGATGGCGGAGTACTTCCGCGACGAGATTCAGCAGGACGTGCTGCTGTTCATCGACAACATCTTCCGGTTCACCCAGGCCGGCTCGGAGGTCTCCACGCTGCTGGGCCGCATGCCCTCCGCCGTGGGGTACCAGCCGACCCTGGCCGACGAGATGGGCGAGCTGCAGGAGCGGATCACCTCCACCCGCGGCCGGTCGATCACCTCGCTGCAGGCGATCTACGTGCCCGCCGACGACATCACCGACCCGGCGCCGCACACCACCTTCGCCCACCTCGACGCGACGACGGTGCTCTCCCGGCCGATCTCGGAGAAGGGCATCTACCCGGCCGTCGACCCGCTGGACTCCACCAGCCGGATCCTCGACGCCCAGTACGTCGGGCAGGAGCACTACGACACCGCCCGCGAGGTGCAGCGGATCCTGCAGCGCTACCAGGAGCTGCAGGACATCATCGCCATCCTCGGCATCGACGAGCTCGGTGAAGAGGACAAGGTCACCGTCAACCGGGCCCGTCGCATCGAGCGGTTCCTGTCGCAGAACATGTTCGTGGCCGAGGCCTTCACCGGTCAGCCGGGCTCGTACGTGCCGCTCAGCGAGACGCTGCAGGCCTTCAAGGCCGTCGCGGCCGGCGAGTACGACCACGTGCCGGAGCAGGCGTTCTTCATGTGCGGTGGCCTCGAGGACCTCGAGCGCAACTTCGACAAGCTGAAGAAGAGCTAGGAGCACCTCCGCAGTCGCCGACGGCCGGGTCCCCTCGCGGGGGCCCGGCCGTTGTCGTAGGTGGGGTGTACCACCGAAGGATGCCGGGCCCTCCTGAGCAGGGCGCGGCAGCGCGACCGCCATCCGATCGGGTGGTCGTGCGCATGAACGCTCAAGGATCGACCGCTCCGGGTCGATCATCTGGTCAGCGCGTCCGAGCGGCGGACGCCACGCGCGGGAGTACGACGGTGCAGAAGCTGGACCTGGCAGCGGTGCTGCGACGCGGGGGTGCGACGGCGAGCCCGTCCGCCACCCTGGAGCGCCCCGAGCTGCCTGCCGACGCTCTCGAGTGGAGCTGGCCGCCGTACGCCCCCGTCGAGACCGACGACGAGCCGTTCGACACCGTCGAGTGGGCGCCGTCCTCGGTGGTCTGGCACCCGCAGCTGCGGGTCGGTCGCTGGACCGTCGTCTACCGCCGCTGATCGACGCCCCCCGGTCGCGGCGCGCGGACGCCGGGCACCGGCCGTCGGCAGGGCTGCAGGGGAACGTCCCCGGGCGCGCCGCTACAGTGGGGTGACCCCGTCGCCGGGGCACGTCCGCCCGGCGACCCCGCACCGTCGGCCTGACCGGCCGGCCGGTGGACCCCGAGGAGTGTCGTGGCGACCCTGCAGGTCGAGCTCGTGGCCGTGGAGCGGATGATCTGGTCCGGTGAGGCCAGCATGGTCATCGCCCGCACGACCGAGGGTGAGCTCGGTGTCCTGCCCGGGCACGCCCCGCTGCTCGGTGAGCTCGCGCCCGGTGGCGTCGTGACGATCCGCACCGACTCCGGCGAGGACCTGGTCGTGGCCGCCCACGGTGGCTTCCTGTCGGTCACCGAGCGCGGGGTGTCGATCCTCGCCGAGACCGCCGAGCTCTCCACCGAGATCGACGCCGAGCGCGCCCGCGAGGCGCTGCGCCGCGCCGAGTCCGACGGTGACGACCCGGAGGCCCTCGCCGCCGCCCGTCGCGCGCAGTCCCGGCTCCGCGCCGTCGGCCAGGACGCCTGAACGCGGACTGAGCAGACGCCCGAGGCCCGCACCGTCCCCGCCGCGCTGACCGCCCGCTGGTGACCACGGTCGTCCTCGTCCTGCTGGGACTGCTGCTCGTCGCCCTGGTCGCGGCCTTCCTGCTCCGCCGGCGGTTCCTGCTCTCCGGCCTCGGGGCGGTGACCATGTGGCTGCGCCCGCCGGGAGCCCCGCGGTGGGCCGTGGGTGTGGCCTGGTACTCCGGCGACACCCTGCTCTGGTACCGCGCGCTGTCGCTGTCGGTGCGCCCCAACCGGCGGCTGATCCGCTCCCAGTTCCAGGTCGAGGCCCGGCGCGGCCCGACCACCGAGGACCTCTCCCTGCCCTGCGAGAGCGTGATCCTCACCGTGCGCACCGACGCCGGTCAGCAGGAGCTGGCGATGGAGTCCTCGGCGGTCACCGGGTTCCTGTCCTGGATCGAGTCCGCCCCGCCGATCGATCGGTGAAGTCGAAGGACCCCCGTGCCCCCCGTCGGGGCCCTGTACGGAGCCCGTTCCAGACTGACGGTGGAGCCGGGTCACTCCGTGTGGCGGGCGTTCCTCGCCTGGCGTTGGGCGTGCACGCCGCTGTGCGCACCGGGCTCCCAGAGGACGTCGCCGTCCGGGTTGGCCGCGCGGGCCAGGATGAACAGCAGGTCGGACAGCCGGTTCAGGTAGCGCGCCGTCTCCGCGTTGGTGTGCTCCGCGTCGACCTCCAGCAGCGCCCACACGCTGCGCTCGGCGCGCCGGGCGACGGTCCGCGAGGTGTGCAGCAGCGCGGCCAGCGGGGTGCCGCCGGGCAGCACGAACGAGGTGAGCGCCGGCAGCTCGGCGTTGGCGGCGTCGCAGGCCGCCTCCAGCCGCTCGGTGTAGGCCGGGGTGATCCGCAGCGGCGGGTGCTCGGGCGCCTCGACCACCGGCGTGGACAGGTCCGCGCCGACGTCGAACAGGTCGTTCTGCACGCTGCGCAGCAGCTCGGTCAGCTCCGGGGTGGGGGAGCCCAGCGCCAGGGCCACGCCGAGGGAGCTGTTGGTCTCGTCGACGTCGGCGTAGGCCACCAGCCGCGGGTCGGTCTTCGCGACCCGGGACATGTCGCCCAGGTGGGTCTGCCCGGCGTCACCGGTGCGGGTGTAGATGCGGGTCAGCCGGACGGTCATGCTCCGAGCCTAGGCGGCGGCGCGCGTGCGGCTCCGCTGCTCGCCCGCCGGCAGGGCAGGTGACGGGCACGCAACTAGGCTGGGTCCCGTGGACTGCTTCGAGGTGACCGGTGGCTCGCCGCTGCGCGGGCGCGTCCGGGTCACGGGCGCCAAGAACAGCGCGCTGAAGCTCATGGCGGCCGCCCTGCTCGCGCCGGGGCGGACGACGCTGGACGAGGTGCCCGACATCCTCGACGTCGAGATCATGAGCGAGGTGCTGCGCCGGCTGGGCTGCGGCGTGACCTTCGAGCGCTACCCGCTCGAACCCGGCGGCAGCCCGAGCGGCGGCGGCCGGGTGCTGATCGACGTCCCGGAGCAGCCCTCCAGCGAGACCGACTACGACCTGGTCCGCCGGATGCGCGCCTCGATCAGCGTCCTCGGCCCGCTGGTCGCCCGGCTGGGCACCGCCAAGGTCGCCCTGCCCGGCGGGGACGCCATCGGCTCCCGCGGCCTGGACATGCACGTCGCCGGGCTCGAGCGGCTCGGCGCGACCGTCGTCAACGAGCACGGCTTCCTGATCGCGACCGCCCCCAAGCTGGTCGGCACCTCGATCTGGCTGGACTTCCCGTCGGTGGGCGCCACCGAGAACCTGGTGATGGCCGCGGCGCTGGCCGAGGGCACCACCATCGTCGACAACGCCGCGCGCGAGCCGGAGATCGTCGACCTGTGCCGGATGCTGGTCGCGATGGGCGCCGTGATCGAGGGCGCCGGCACCTCCACGATCACCGTGGAGGGCGTGCGGGAGCTGCGGCCGGTGGCGTACACGACGGTGCCCGACCGCATCGTCGCCGGCACCTGGGCGATCGGTGCGGTGATGACCCGCGGCGACCTGGTCATCGAGCGGGCGGTCGCCGAGCACCTCTCCGTGCCGCTGCAGAAGCTGGTCACCGCCGGTGCGACGGTCGAGCCGCTGCCCGACGGCGTCCGGGTGGCGATGACCGAGCGGCCGGTGGGCGTCGACGTCGTCACCCTGCCGTTCCCCGGGTTCCCCACCGACCTGCAGCCGATGGCGGTCGCGCTGGCCGCCGTCTCGACCGGCACCGCGCTGATCACCGAGAACGTGTTCGAGGGCCGGTTCATGTTCGTCAACGAGCTGGTCCGGCTCGGCGCCGACGTGCGCATCGACGGCCACCACGCGGTGGTGCGCGGGCGCGAGCGGCTGTCCAGCGCTCCGGTGCTGGCCACCGACATCCGCGCGGGGGCCGGGCTGGTGCTCGCCGGCCTGCTCACCGACGGCGTCACCGAGGTGCAGGACGTGCGGCACGTCGACCGCGGCTACCCGGACTTCATCGAGCAGCTGCGGGGCGTGGGCGTGCAGATCGAGCGGACCGAACGGCCCGATTGAACTCCTCCGACCGGCTGTTCCGCCCTCGTGCAGGGGCCCGGGCCGAGCGGAGCGAGGTCTGGGGGGCAGGAGGGTCCTCCTACTTGCCGCCGAAGGAGAGCGCCAGCGCCCGCGCGCGGTCGAGGTCCTCGGGGAAGACCAGCACGTCGGCCCGGTGCGCGGCCGGCTCCCGGATCGTCGAGCGGATGCCGGCGTCGGAGAGCACCGCGCGCAGCGCCAGCGCCGACTCCTTGCGGGTGAGCGTGGCCACCGGGGTGAGCAGCTCCTCGCGCGAGCGCGGGGCCGAGGACTCCGACGCGAAGGCCCAGCGCAGGAAGAGCCCGATCAGCGCGATGGCGATCAGGGCGATGGCAGGACCCACGAGGAAGTGCAGGCTCCCGGCGTCGATCGGCACAGCTGACCTCCCGCGGGTGGGGCGGCCGAGCGGCCCGTGCCCCTGCGACCGAGTGTGCCACCGGCGCGCGACCCCCGTTGCTACTGACGAGTAACCGCCCTACGCTCCGCTGGCATGCCGTTCCCTTCAGCGTCGAAGGACCGCGACCGCCCCTGGGTCATGCGCACCTACGCCGGCCACTCCTCGCCCGCGGAGTCCAACGCGCTCTACCGCCGGAACCTCGCGAAGGGGCAGACCGGCCTGTCGGTCGCCTTCGACCTGCCCACCCAGACCGGTTACGACCCCGACGACGAGCTCGCCGTCGGTGAGGTCGGCAAGGTCGGGGTGCCGGTCAGCCACCTCGGTGACATGCGTGCGCTCTTCGACGGCATCCCGCTCGACGAGATGAACACGTCGATGACGATCAACGCCCCGGCGATGTGGCTGCTGGCGCTGTACCAGGCGGTCGCCGAGGAGCACGGGCACGACGTCACGCAGCTCGCCGGGACGACGCAGAACGACATCATCAAGGAGTACCTGTCCCGCGGGACCTACGTCTTCCCGCCGGCGCAGAGCATGCGGCTGATCACCGACATGGTCGCCTACACGGTGACCGCCCTGCCGCGGTGGAACCCGATCAACATCTGCAGCTACCACCTGCAGGAGGCCGGGGCGACGCCGGTGCAGGAGATCGCCTACGCGATGAGCACGGCCATCGCCGTCCTGGACTCGGTGCGCGACTCCGGCCAGGTGCCGCCGGAGCGGTTCGGCGACGTCGTCGCCCGGATCAGCTTCTTCGTCAACGCCGGGGTCCGGTTCGTCGAGGAGATGTGCAAGATGCGCGCCTTCGGCCAGCTCTGGGACGAGCTGACCCTGGAGCGGTACGGCGTCCAGGACGCGAAGCGGCGGCGCTTCCGCTACGGCGTGCAGGTCAACTCCCTCGGGCTCACCGAGGCGCAGCCGGAGAACAACGTCCAGCGGATCGTGCTGGAGATGCTGGCGGTCACCCTGTCCCGCGACGCCCGCGCCCGGGCCGTGCAGCTGCCGGCCTGGAACGAGGCGCTCGGGCTGCCCCGGCCCTGGGACCAGCAGTGGTCGCTGCGGCTGCAGCAGGTGCTCGCCTTCGAGACCGACCTGCTCGAGTACGAGGACCTGTTCACCGGGTCGGTCGTGGTGGAGCGCAAGGTCGCCGAGCTGGTCGAGGGCGCGCGCGCCGAGATCGCCCGGGTGCAGGAGCTGGGCGGCGCGGTGACCGCGGTCGAGTCCGGCTACATGAAGGGGCAGCTGGTCGCCTCGCTGGCCGAGCGCCGGCGCCGGATGGAGAGCGGCGAGGACGTCGTCGTCGGGGTCAACCGGTTCCGGACCACCGAGCCCAACCCGCTGCTGGCCGACCTGGACACCGCCATCCAGACCGTCGACCCGGCCGTGGAGGCCGCCGCGCAGGCGGCCGTCCGGGAGTGGCGTGCCCAGCGGGCGCCCGGTCCGGTCCAGGAGGCGCTGGACGCGCTGCGCGCCGCGGCCGGCACGGACGAGAACCTGATGGCCGCGACCCTGCGGTGCGCCCGCGCCGGCGTGACGACGGGGGAGTGGGCCGGCGTGCTGCGCGAGGTGTTCGGCGAGTACCGCGCACCCACCGGGGTCGCCGCCGCCAGCGCGGGGGCGGGCGACAGCAGCCTCACCGAGGTGCGGGAGATGGTCCGCGCGACCGCCGCCGAGCTGGGCGGGCGGCTGCGCTTCCTGGTTGGCAAGCCGGGCCTGGACGGGCACTCCAACGGCGCCGAGCAGATCGCCGTCCGGGCCCGGGACGCCGGCTTCGAGGTCGTCTACCAGGGCATCCGGCTGACCCCCGCGCAGATCGTGTCGGCCGCCGTCGAGGAGGACGTGCACGTCGTCGGGCTGTCGGTGCTCTCCGGCTCGCACCTGCAGGTGGTGCCCGCGGTGCTCGACGGCCTGCGCGCCGCCGGGCTGGACGACGTCCCGGTGGTGGTCGGCGGGATCGTCCCGGACGCCGACGCGCGCCGGCTGCGCGAGCTCGGCGTCGCTCGGGTGTTCACGCCCAAGGACTTCGGGATCACCGACATCATGGCCGAGGTGGTGGCGGTGGTCCGCGAGGCCAACGGCCTCGCGGCACCCGTGCCGGCCTGAACGGCGATCAGCCGTCGAAGGGCCGGCGGTCGAGCAGGCGGGCCCAGCGGTCGGCGACCGGAGCGGCAGCGTCCGGCCACGTCCATCCGCCGGCACGGTAGGCGAAGAGCCGCACCCGGCAGGTGGCGGTGAGCCGGTCGGTCACCGTCCGGTGGGCGTCGTGGACCAGGACGGTGACCGCCCAGTCGTGGTGGCCGTCCCAGGCGCGGTCGCGGACCCGCGGCAGGAGGTCGGCGACGGGGACCCGGCCGGTGACCTCCTGGCGGAGCAGGTGCTCGTCCCCGGTGCCACGGGCCGGGAGCCAGGACAGCCCGCGGTCCGGCGAACCGCCGGTCCGGCCGCAGGCGAGGCCGACCAGCGCGGGCCGGTCGCCGAGGTTCTCCAGGCACACCGTCGCGCGCAGCTGGACGTCGACGGTCCCCGGCTCGGCGTCCGCCGCCGATCCGGCCGCGGGGGTCGAGAGGACGTCGTCGACGGTGACCGACACCAGCGGTGCGGCCGCGTCCAGGCGGTCCTGCTCGGCGCGTCGTGCCGACGCGATGACCTGCCGGTGGGAGTTGACCGCCGAGACGTAGGCGACGAAGAGCGCGACGGCCGTGGCCATGACGGAGACCGCGGTGAGCACGACGGCTGCCACGTCGACGTCGCCCTCGGCGCCGAACGTGAGGCGCAGCAGGACCATCGCGGTCGCGGTGAGCACGAGCAGGGCGCAGACGGAGAGGACGAGCCGGCCCTCCCGGCGTGAACCGTCGAGCAGGAACTCCGGGCTCTCCACGAGGGGACAGTGTCCGGCAGCTGCTGGCCCGCCCGGTCGCGACACGCGACCCGACCGGCGGTGCCGGTCCCGGCCCGGCTACAGCCGGACGACGACGCCCTCGGTCGCGCTGCGCCGGGCGGCGTCGAGCACGGTGAGGCTGGCGACGGCGTCCCAGGGGTCGACCGGGACGGCGCCGGCGCCGCGGACGGCGGTGGCGAACGCCGGGTAGAACGTCGACCAGGCGCCGGGCACGGTCGGCACCGTCTCGCTCGCGTCGCCGCGCTGCACCCGGCCGTACCGCTCCGGCGGCTCGACACCCCAGCCCGCGCCCAGGGTCGCTGGGGTCTGGCCGGCGACCAGCGCCGCCTCCTGCCCGTCCATCGGGCCGCCGACCACGTAGCTGCCGGTCGTGCCGCTCACCCGGAACCGGTCGCCCGGCGCGCCCTCGCTCCAGCTGCCGGACAGGTGCGACCGGGCGCCGGAGGTGTGGGTCAGCGCGACGAAGACGTCGTCGTCCAAGCCGCTCTCCCGGACCCGCCACTCGGCGTAGACGGTCGCCACCGGGCCGAGCAGCACCAGCGCCTGGTCGACCAGGTGCGCACCGAAGTCCAGCAGCGTGCCGCCGCCGGAGGCCCCCGGGCCGGGGTCGGGGGTGAACCGCTCGAACCGCGACTCGAACCGGGTGACGGTGCCCAGCTCGCCGCGGTCGACCAGCGAGCGCACGGTCAGGAAGTCGGAGTCCCAGCGGCGGTTCTGGTAGGGCGACAGCAGCACGCCCGCCCGCTCGGCGCGCTCGACGCTGGCCCGGGCGGTCGGGGCGTCCAGCGCGAACGGCTTGTCGCAGACGACCGCCAGGCCGAGGTCCAGGGCCTGGTCGGTGAGCGGGGTGTGGGTGTCGGCCGGGGTGGAGATCGCCACCGCCTCGGCGCCGGCCGCGGCCAGCTCCTGCAGCGACCCGAAGGCCGCGACCCCGGGGTGCTCCCGGCCGAGCAGCTCGCGGCGGTCGGGCGACGTCGTCACCACGCCCACGAACGCGCACTCGGGCGCAGCGGCCAGCAGCGGGGCGTGGAAGTACCGGCCACCGAAGCCGTACCCCACCAGGCCGAACCGGACGGGCTCCATCAGTCCGTGCTCCTCACGTCGTCGGTCGTCCCCGCGATCCTGCCCGGTGCCGCCAGCCGGGGGCCGAACCGGACGTCGACCCCGGGGGAGAACAGCACGCTGTCCGGGGCACCGCCGACCGAGGGCAGCCCGGCGTGCGCCACCAGGTCGTCGTCCAGGGCGAGCAGCTCGGCGCTGTGCAGCGGCCACTCGGGGTGCTCGTTGGGCCAGTAGGCGAGCTTCCCGAAGGCGGTCTGGTGCAGCCCCCAGCGGCTGGTCAGGAACAGCGGCAGCGGGCCGGGCTCGGCCAGCCGCTCGCCGACCCGCACGGTGATCGTGCCGCCCGCGCCGCGCGGGCCGGGCCAGCGCCGCGACGCGCGGTAGGTGATCCGGTCGCCGTCCCGCTCGATCCGCATCCGGGACCACAGGTAGGGCAGGTGGGCGACCCAGCGGGCGGCGAGCACCGGCAGCAGCCGGTCGGCCTCCAGCGACCGGAAGACGACGCCGCGCCGGCCCTCGTCGTCCACCGAGTACAGCCGGACGTTGGTCTCGGCGAACGACCCCAGGTAGGGCAGCCCCGGGGCGCCGAGCAGGCCGATCCGGCGCATCCGGAAGGGGATCAGCCCGACGTAGGTGGCGCCGTCCAGCTCGTCGGGCCGGGCACCGGCCGGCAGCAGCGGCGCGACGAGCGCCGGGTCGACGGCCCAGTGCAGGAACGTCGCCTCCCGCCACCCCTGGGTGAAGACCGTGCGGCGGACCGGGCGGGGGGAGAGCGGGCTGACGGGCTCGGGCGCGGGCACCGGCCCAGTGTGGTCCGTCCGCGCCGGACGGGTCAGCAGACCGGTGCCTCCGCCAGCGCCCGCTCCGGCTCCGGCGCGCGCGCCGCGCGGCGGCGGTGCACCAGCGCGCGGACGAGCTCGCCCAGCCCGGCCAGCGCCAGCGCCAGGCCGAGGCCGAGCAGCAGCCCGCGCAGCGGGTCCTCCTCGAACGCCATGCCGCCGACGTAGCCGATGACCGCCGACCAGAGGGCCCAGGTGAGCGCGGCCAGCGCGGCGAAGGGGGTGAACCGGCGCAGCGGCCAGCCGACCGCGCCCGCGGTGAGGGTCAGCGCCGTCCGGGCTCCCGGCACGTAGCGCGCGGTCACCAGCAGGACCCCGCCGCGGGTGTCCAGCAGCAGCTCCGCCCGGTCCAGCGCCCGGCGCCGGCGGGTGCCCGGCCGGGCCCGGTGCCGCAGCCGCGGGCCGGCCAGGTGCCCGAAGAGGTAGGAGGTGTGGTCACCGGCGAAGGCGCCCAGGGCCGCCACCGCGACGACCGCGGCCAGGTCGGGCTGCCCGGTCGCGGCGAAGACGCCGGCGGTGATCACCACGCTCTCGCTGGGCACCACCGGCAGGAAGCCGTCCAGCGCGGCCAGCGCGAGCACGACCAGGTAGACCCACGGGGAGGACATCAGGTCCTGCACCCACTGCAGGACGGCGTCGGTCACGGTCGGCTCCCGGGTGGCATGCCCCCGAGCCTGCTCGGCCCGGGTGACCAGCACATCCACCCCAGGGCGCACCCACGTGTACGCCCGGGGACGTACGGAGGGCGTTGCCGTCGGCCGCCCGGGCGTGGTGGGGTCGGGCATGGACGGCAACGGCGCCCCCCGGACCGAGCGCGACGGCGACACCGTGCGCATCACGATGACCCGCCCCGCGAGGCGGAACGCGTTGTCCCGCGAGCACCTGGCCCAGCTGCTCGCCGCGGTCACCGCGGCCGGGGAGAGCGACGCCACCGGCATCGTGCTGGCGGGGGAGGGGCCGGTCTTCAGCGCCGGGCACGACTTCGCCGACGTGGCCGGCCGCCCGGTCACCGAGGTGCGCAGCCTGCTGGCGCTGTGCACCGAGCTGATGGGGACGCTGCAGTCCGTGCCCCAGGTCGTGATCGCCCGGGTGCACGCCCTGGCCACGGCGGCCGGCTGCCAGCTGGTCGCCTCCTGCGACCTCGCCGTCGCCGCGGAGTCGGCCGGCTTCGCGGCGCCGGGCGGCAAGGGCGGCTGGTTCTGCCACACGCCGATGGTGGCGATCGCCCGGAACGTCGGCCGCAAGCGCGCCATGGAGCTGGCGCTGACCGGCGACGTCATCGACGCCCGGACGGCGCTGGACTGGGGGCTGGTGAACCGGGTGGTGCCCGACGACGAGCTGGACGACGCGGTCGCCGACCTGATGGCGCGGGCCACCCGCGGCTCCCGGGCGAGCAAGGCGTGGGGCAAGGCGACGATGTACGCCCAGCTCGACCGCCCCGAGCGCGACGCCTACGGGGTGGCGGTCGAGGTGATGGCGTCGGCCAGCCAGCTGCCCGGGGCCCGCGAGGGGATGGCGTCCTTCCTGGAAAAGCGCCCGGCGGTCTGGACCGACTGAGAGACCGGCCGGCCCAGGTCAGCCCGGTCAGCCCCGGCCGGTGAGGTCGGAGCAGCCGGTCTCGTGCGGCAGCAGCGGCCGGAAGCTGATCGCCCAGCGGGCGCCGTCAGCGGTGGTCCACGGGGTGAGCCCGGTGGCGGCCCGGGCCGCAGCGGTGACCGCCTGCGCCTGCTCCCCGGTGGCCAGTGCGCAGTGCAGCAGCGGGTTCAGCGGCTCGCCGGGCAGCGCGGGCCCCGGCCACGCCACCGCGGGCTGCTCCAGCGGCAGGTCGACCACCGGGTCGGCCTCGGGCGCCGTCCACGGGCGGACGAGCGCGGCCACCGCGGTCGGCTCGTAGGAGCTCGCCGCCCCGCCCTGCGGATCCAGGGTGAACGGCAGGTCGGTCAGCTCGGCGAACAGCTCGGCCAGCTCGGCGCGCTCGGCCTGCTGCTCGTCGGTGAGCCCGGCGGTGGCCCCGGCGCCCTCCTGCAGCGCGTACACCTCGCGCACGGTGGTGCCCTCGGCCGTGGTGACGGTGAACCGGGTCGACGGGGCGTCGGCGATCCCCGGCATGCCCAGGTCGGCGGTGCCGGCGACCCCGGCGTCCAGGGCGTGCCGGACCAGCTCGGCCACGTCGGCCGGGTCGGCCTGGTGCACCAGCACGTTGGGCCACGCCGGCCCCGGGTAGATCGCCGGCACCGGGCCCTGGCTGAACACCCGGCCGTCGGCGTGCACGCTGAGCAGCGGCAGCCGCCCGGCGATCGTCTCGGGGGTGACGAACCCGCCGGTGTACTCGACCTGGAGCACGGGCACGTCGGGGTCGTCGGGCAGCGTCACGCCGGCCGGTGCCGAGGTGGGCGGTGCGGCGCCGGCGCCGCCCTGCTCCGCGCAGGCGGACAGCAGCAGGGCCAGGCCGAGGGCGGTCGCCGGGACGGCGTGCATGCGGGTCACGCTCTCAAGACGCGCCGGTGGGCAGGCTGGTTCCACCCGGTAGCGTCGCCGTCCGTGCGTCTGGTCATCGCCCGCTGCTCCGTGGACTACATCGGACGGCTCACCGCCCATCTCCCGCTCGCCACCCGGCTGCTGCTGGTCAAGGCCGACGGCTCGGTGTCGATCCACGCCGACGACCGCGCCTACAAGCCGCTGAACTGGA
Source organism: Modestobacter versicolor (assembly GCF_014195485.1). NCBI lineage: Bacteria > Bacillati > Actinomycetota > Actinomycetes > Geodermatophilales > Geodermatophilaceae > Modestobacter > Modestobacter versicolor. The sequence continues at coordinate 307,704 of NZ_JACIBU010000002.1, read as the reverse complement.
TGAGCCCGCCGTGCTCGCTCAAGGAGGAGCTGGTCGACGGGGCCGGCACCTGGACGGTCACCAACAAGGCCGGTGAGCAGCTGGTCATCACCATCGAGTCCGTGGAGCACGACCACCGGCACGAGCTGGGCGTCGACCCGGGGCTGCAGAAGGACGGCGTCGAGGCCGAGCTGCAGCGGCTGCTCGCGCTGCACGTGGAGACCTTCGGCGAGGGCTGGTCGCTGGTCCGCCGCGAGTACCCGACCGCCATCGGCCCGGTCGACCTGCTGTGCCGGGACGCCGGCGGCACCACCGTGGCGGTGGAGATCAAGCGGCGCGGGGAGATCGACGGCGTCGAGCAGCTGACCCGGTACCTGGAGCTGCTCAACCGCGACCCGCTGCTGGCCCCGGTGAAGGGCGTCTTCGCCGCGCAGGAGATCAAACCGCAGGCGCGGGTGCTCGCCGCCGACCGCGGCATCGAGTGCGTGACCGTCGACTACGCCGTGCTCAAGGGCACCGACGACCCCTCCGCCCGCTTGTTCTGACCGCGGTTACCCGTCGGTAACCCGGCCAGAACGTCGGGCTCGGCAAGTGGGACACTTCGGGCGATCCCCCCGAGGCGCAGGAGGTTGGCAGCGTGGCCAGAGAACTGACCGAGGTCGGCGTCGTCGGGCTGGGCACCATGGGCGCCGGCATCGCCGAGGTGCTCGCCCGGGCCGGGCTGTCGGTCACCGCCGTCGACGTGACCGGCGAGGCGGTGCAGCGCGGCCGGGAGCACGTGGAGCAGTCCACCGGCAAGGCCGTCGCCCGCGGCAAGCTCGGGACGGGCGAGCGCGACGAGATCCTGTCCCGGATCCGCTTCACCACCGCCATGGAGGACCTCGCGGCCGCCGAGCTCGTGGTCGAGGCGATCCCGGAGCGGATGGAGCTCAAGGCCCAGGTCTTCGCCAAGCTCGACGCGATCTGCCCGCCGGACACCATCCTGGCCACCAACACCTCGAGCCTGTCGGTCACCGAGCTGTCGGTCACCACCGGCCGCCCCGGCAAGGTCATCGGGATGCACTTCTTCAACCCGGCGCCGGTGATGAAGCTGGTCGAGATCGTGCGCACCGTGGTCACCGAGCCCGCGGTCGTCGAGGACGTCGAGGCGCTGGCCGCCCGGCTGGGCAAGGTCGACGTGACGATCGGCGACAAGGCCGGGTTCATCGCCAACGCGCTGCTGTTCGGCTACCTCAACCACGCCGTGTCGATGTACGAGAACCGCTACGCCAGCCGCGAGGACATCGACGCGGCGATGCGGCTGGGCTGCGGCCTGCCGATGGGCCCGCTGGCGCTGATGGACCTCATCGGCATCGACACCGCCTACGAGATCCTCGTGACGATGTACCAGCAGTCGCGCAACCGGCTGCACGCCCCGAGCCCGGTCATCAAGCAGATGATGACGGCGGGGCTGCTGGGCCGGAAGGTCGGCCGCGGCTTCTACACCTACGCCGGCCGCGACTCCGCCGAGGTCGTGCCCGACGCGCAGACCCCGTCGGCGACCGGCGCGGCCGAGGGCGCCCGCCCGGTGCGCAGCGTCGGCGTCGTCGGCTCCGGGACGATGGCGACCGGGATCGTCGAGGTGGTCGCCAAGGGCGGCTACGACGTCACGTTCGTCGCCCGCACGCTGGACAAGGTCGAGGCGGTGCAGCAGGCCCTCTCCCGCAGCCTGGACAAGCAGGTGGCCCGGGGCCGGCTGGAGCAGGCCGAGCGGGACGCCGTGCTCGGCCGGGTCACCGGCTCCGCGCAGCTCGACGACCTGGCCGGCGCCGACCTGGTGATCGAGGCCGTGGTCGAGCACCTGGGCGTCAAGCAGGCGCTGTTCGGCGCGCTCGGCGAGATCGTCAAGCCCGGCGCGGTGCTGGCCACCACGACGTCCAGCCTGCCGGTCATCGAGTGCGCCACCGCCAGCGGCCGGGCCGGCGACGTCGTCGGCCTGCACTTCTTCAACCCCGCGCCGGTGATGAAGCTGGTCGAGGTGGTCTCGACGATCGCCACCGAGCCCGATGTCGCGGCCACCGCGCACGCGGTCTGCGCGCAGATCGGCAAGCACGCCGTCTCCTGCACCGACCGGGCCGGGTTCATCGTCAACGCGCTGCTGTTCCCCTACCTCAACGACGCGGTGAAGATGCTCGAGGCGCACTACGCGACCGCCGACGACATCGACGCCGCGATGAAGGTCGGCTGCGGCTACCCGATGGGCCCCTTCGAGCTGCTGGACGTCGTCGGGCTCGACGTCTCGCTGGCGATCGAGCGGGAGCTCTACACCGAGTTCCGCGAGCCCGGGTTCGCCCCGGCGCCGCTGCTCGAGCACCTGGTCACCGCCGGCTACCTCGGCCGCAAGGCCGGCCGTGGGTTCCGCGACCACTCCCACCGGTAGCGGTGCCCCGGCGAGGCGGCAACCGCCGCGGCAGGACCGGGCCGACCGGGGGCGCTGGGCCCTCCCGCGGCGGCCCTGCCACGCCGGTGGAGGAGGCCGCGGACGGCGACTGGGCGGTGCGCCCGCTCACCGGGTCGGCCACCGACAAGGTCTACCGGTGCCCGGGGTGCGACCAGGAGATCCGGCCCGGCACCCCGCACGTGGTCGCCTGGCCCGCCTACGCCCGCGACTCCGACCTGGACCCCTGGGACACCGAGTCGGCAGCGGACTGGCGCCGGCACTGGCACACCGCCTGCTGGCGGGCCCGCGACCGCCGCCGCTGACCGGAGGGCCCCGCTCCCTCACCTCGCGGTCGCGAAGACCACGACGTTGTCGGTGTAGCTGCGGCGGGAGCGGTCGAACGTGCCGCCGCAGGTGATCAGCCGCAGCTCCGCGCCGGTCGTCGGGCCGTAGACCTCGGCCGTCGCGAAGGCGTCCTTGGGGTAGCTGGCCACCCGGGTGACGGTGAAGGTGACCAGCTGCCCGTCCGCGCCGGTGACCCGCACCTCGTCGCCGGCGGTCAGCTCCTCGAGCCGGAAGAACACGGCCGGTCCGGTGCGGTCGTCGACGTGCCCGGCCAGCACCGCGGGGCCGGTCTCGCCGGGCGCCGGACCGGCGGCGAACCAGCCCGCGACGCGGTAGTCCGCCGGCGGCACCAGCGCGCCGGCGCCGTCGACGCCGATCTCGGTGAGCGGGGTGTCGACGCCGATCGCGGGGATGGCGACCCGGGCGGGCACGGTGACCGCGCGGGTGGCCGGGAGCACCCCGGCGACCACCGGCGCCGGCGGCGACGTGACGACCTCCCGCACCGGGACGTCGGGCGCCGGGGCCGGGGTCAGCAGCGCGACCAGGCCCGCCGTCACCGCGACCGCGGCCAGCGCCCACCGCAGCGCGGTGAGCGCCCGGCGACGGGGGCGGTGGTGCCGCCCGGCGGGGGTGGCCCGCCGGGCCGGCAGGAGCGGGCTCAGCGGGCTGCGTGCCGCGCCGGCCGCCTCCCGCGGGGCAGCCGGGCGCGGACGGTCAGCAGCAGCCCGGCCAGGGCGAGCCCGGCCAGCGCGAGCGGACCGGCGGGCAGCCCGGCGGAGGCCACCGCGCCGCCGGCGCCGGCCTCGACCCCGCCCACCGGCACGACGCCGGGGCTCGCGGCGTCCAGCGCGGTCGTGACGGTCAGCCCGCCGCCGCTCCGGTCGAGCACCAGGACGGTGTAGACCGAGCCCGCCTCCAGCTGGACTGGCAGGTCGGCCGGGCCGGCCGAGCTGGGGGTGACGGTCAGCGTGCCCGCACCGCCGGGGACGTCGACGTACTCGGTGTTGGCGGCGAAGGCGAGCTTGCTGGCCAACTGGCTGCCCCCGGCGAGGGCCAGGTCGAGCGGCGAGCCGGTGGCCGCGGCGTTGATGACCCGGGCGCGTGCCTGGCCGGCCGGCGGCAGCGTGAGGTCGTCGGAGAGCACGGCGAAGCCCAGGTCGGCGAAGTAGCCGACGCCGGCGATGGTGGTGGCCGTGCCGGCGGCGACCGTGACCGTGGTGGCGAGCACCGGCGGGCTCGCCGGGTCGGCGCCCGCGCCGCGGGCGCTCACGGTGTACGTGCCGGCCGGCACGGTCTGGTACGGCGACACGTCGCCGTAGCTGACCGCGGGCAGCACCACCCCGACGCCGGGGGAGGAGACCGAGTCGATGTAGGCGTCGACCGACGGGGTGTCCGGGGACAGGTGCATCATCCGCAGCAGCCCCGTCCCGCTCGCCGGGTCGGGCGCCGCGGCCGCGGCCGGCAGGCCCAGCGCGCACAGACCTGCCACGAGCAGGGCGAGCAGTGCCCCTCGGGTCGACCGGTGCATCAGGGCCTCCTGGATCGGGTGTGCGACAGCTCGGGTGTACCCGCCTGCGCGGCCGGCCGCACCCTGGAGCCGGGTCATCCTCCCCCGGGGGTCGCGATCAGCGCGTCGGGGTCCGGGACGAGGCCGTAGCCCAGCAGCAGGCCGCCGTCGACGTCGGTCACCCGGTCCGGCAGGTAGGGCTCCTGCTGGGCGGCCAGGTAGCTGCGCAGCCGGTCCGCCCCGGCCGGGTCCTCGGCGAGCGACCGCCCCCCGATCGAGCCGACGACGGCCTGCCGCACCAGCGCCCCGGCCGGCTCCCCGGCGACGGCGGGGAGGGCCTGCAGCCCGACCCCGAACCGGGCCGCGAGCCCGGCCAGCAGGGACAGCAGCCGCGGGTCGACCTGCCCGGCGGCCAGCACCTCGGCATCGGCGGCGGGCAGCCCGGTCATCGGGTTGGCCAGCAGCGCCGCGGCCAGCTCGCGCCGCGCGGCCACCTGGTCCGCGGTCGGCTGCACCGGGCCCGGGTCGACCACGGACAGCCCACCGAACCGGGCCACCACCACCGAGCCCGCCGGCGGGGCTCCGCTGGTGACCCGCAGCACCGGAGCGGGGGTGCCGGTGGCGGCAGGGACCGGCGCGTCGGCGGCGCTGCGCAGCCGGGCGGGGTCGGCGCCCGCGTGCGCCAGCTCGGCGGCGAGCACCGGGGAGGCCAGCAGGACGGCGTCGTCGGGCAGCTGCTCCTCGGCCCAGCCGACCAGCTCGCCGGCGGCCGCGGCACCGAAGTCGCTCCGCTGGTCACCGGCCAGCCCGGCAGCCGCCGCCGAGCCCAGCCCGACCAGCACCAGGGCGGCGGCCAGCCCCGCGGCGAGCAGCGCCCGCGGGCGCCGGAGCAGGACCGGCCGGGTGGCGCCCTCGGTCGCCGCGGCGGTCAGCGCGCCGACCAGCAGCGCACCCACCGGCAGGCAGAGGAGCAGCGCCGGCAGCCGTCCCGAGGGCGGGGCGACCGCCAGCACCGCCGCCGCGACGAGCGCCACCCCGACCACCCGGAAGCGGGGGAGGCGCCAGGCGGCGAGCGCGCCGACGACCACGAGCGCGGCGGTCAGCGCCACCAGCTCCGCGGCGGTGCCGCCCCAGCGGCCCGGGGCGTCGGGCTGCGGGTCCCAGCGCTGCACGAGCAGCCGGGTCGCCCCGAGCAGCAGGGCACCGGCCAGCGCGCCGGCGACCCGGTGCCGCACCGGGGCGCGGCGCAGGGCGACCGCGGCGGCGGCCCCCGCCACCAGCAGCAGCACCGTGTCCGGGGCGAGCAGCACGGCCAGCGCGGCGGCCAGCACGACCAGCACGACCACCGCCGCCGAGGGCCGCGCGCTGCCCACCACCCAGGTGGCCAGCCACCCGGCCAGCAGCAGCCAGCACACCGCGAACGCCGCGGGGGTGGCGGCGGCGTGCAGCGGGCTCAGCAGGCCGACCCCGCCGAGCACCAGCACCGCGACGGCGCACGCGGGGTCCGGGACGTCCAGGCGGCGGGCGGTGCGCCACAGCAGGACGGCGCTGACCAGCAGCAGCACCAGCAGCAGCTCGCGCTCGGCCCCGGCGAGCATCCCGTGGCGCTGGAACGCCCGGGTCGCCGTGGCGTACACCGCCGTGTGCGCGGCGCCCAGGCCCTCGGGGGAGAGCAGGGCCAGCTCGCTCTCCCCGCGCAGGACGGCGAAGGCCGGGCCGGCGAGGGCGCCGTCCTGGGGCAACGGCGTGCCGCGGAGCGTGCGGGCGGCGACGAGCCCGACGACGACGAGCGCCGCGAGCGGCCAGAGCAGACCGGCCCGGAGGCGGCGGGCCGGGGCCTGCGCGCCCGCCCGGTGCCGGCCCGGGACGGTGGCCGGCCCGGCGGCAGGAGCGGGGCCCTCGGCCGGTGCCCGGGGAGTCGGCTCGGACACGGGGTTGCTCCTCCCGGCGCTCGGCGTGCTCCCTGGTCGCGGCTGCGTCGCCGCCGTCCTGCGAGGGCCCTAGCACCCACCGGCCGGTCCGCGCCGGGCACGGGTGCTGGTCGCCCGGGGGCGGCGTGGACGGCGTGCCTCCGACCCTGGCACGGCCGCCGGTCAGCGGCCACCGGACAGGCCGACGGCCCCGCCGGCGCGGTGCCGGGGGGCCGTCGGGACGGGCGGTGCTGCGCTGCGGGGTGCGGTCAGCCCCGGCCGGGGGTGGCCGGCCCGCCGCCCTGGCCGGCGGGCACCGGCGGGGTGGCGGGGGCCTGCCCGCGGGTCGACCGGGCCGGGACCGGCGGGGTCTGCCGGGGGCCCGGCTGCGGGCGCTGGGCGGGCGCCTGCTGCGCTGGTGCCGTCTGCTGGGTGGGCGCCTGCTGGGCGGGCGTCTGCTGCGTGGCCGGCGCCTGGGCGGGCTGCGTCTGGGTGGGGTGCGCCGGGGTGGCCGTGCGGGCGGCCTGCCGCGGCGGCTGCACCGCGCCCTGCTCGCCGGTCCGCGGGTCGGCCGGCACCCGGACCTCCTGGGTCTGAGCTGCCGGCGGCTGGGCGGTCTGCGGCTGGGCGGTCTGCTGCTGGGCAGCCGCGGCGGCGGTCGCCCCGGTGCTGACGGTGGCCACCTCGGTCCTCGGCTCCGCGGGCTGCGCGGCCGGCTGGGCCTGTGCCGGCTGGCCCTGCTGCACCGGCGCGACCAGCGCCGGCTCGGTCTGCGGGGCACCGGACGGCGCCGGGGCGGGCTCGGCAGCCGGCTCGGGCTGCGCGGTGACCTGCTCCTGCCGGGCGGTACCGCCGCGCTGCGGCTCGCGGTCGGTGAGGTCGGGCAGCTGGCCGAGAAGGCTGCGGACCTCGGTGAGCCGGCGGGTCAGGTCGTCGCGGACGGCGCGGATCGCGGCCGCGGAGGCCTCCGCCTCGGCCACCGTGCGGTGCGCCTGCTCGTCGGCGGTGGCGACCCGGTGCTGGGCCGCGGCGACGGAGGCGCGCTCGCGCTCCTCCTCCAGCCGGGCGGCCTCGGTGCGGCGGGCCCGCTGGGCGATCTCGAAGTCCTCCTCGACCTTGGCCCGGCGGGCCTGCGAGTCGGCGTCCAGCCGGGCCACCCGCTCCTGGGCCTTGGTGACCAGCTCATCGGCGCGGGCCTGGGCCACGGCCATGATCTGCTCGGCGTGCTGCCGGGCCTCCACGACCAGCCGCTCGGCCTCGGCCTGGCTGGCGGCGGACCGCTCACCGAGCGCCCGCTCCTCGCCGGCGACCCGCTCGCGGATCGCCTCGGCCTCGGCGGCCACCGAGGCCTGCAGCGCGGCGGCCTCCTCGTGCGCCGAGCGGCGGATCTCGGCGGCCTCGTCCTCGGCCAGCTGGAGCATGTTGGAGATGCGCTCGCCCATGTTCTCGAACGTGGGCGCGCTGGCGCTGGCCGCACGCCGGCGCAGCGCCTCCACCTCCCCGTGCAGGGCCTGCAGCTGGCGGGCGAGGTCGGCCGACCGGGA